>NZ_JBITEB010000001.1:0-260573 GCF_044454765.1 Streptomyces sp. NPDC051452 | reverse complement strand
CCCCGTGCCGGGCGCCTCAGGCGGGGGCCCCGGCCGGCCCGGGGGGGGGGGGGGGGGGGCCGGGGCCCCCCCCCCCCCCCGCCCCCCCCCGCCCGCCCTGTCGGCGAACGTTCAGTGCGAGGTCACCGCTTGGCGGCCCTCCGGGTGGCGCGCAGCCACTCCTTGTTCATGCTCGTGATGGACATCAGCGGGATCCCCTTCGGGCATGCGGTGGCGCACTCCCCGGCCAGCGTGCAGCCGCCGAAGCCCTCCTCGTCCATCCGCGCCACCATGTCCAGCACGCGGGTCTCCCGCTCGGGCGCGCCCTGGGGCAGCACGTTGAGGTGGTTGACCTTCGCGGAGGTGAACAGCATCGCCGCCCCGTTGGGACAGGCGGCCACGCACGCCCCGCATCCGATGCACTCGGCGTGCTCGAACGCGAAGTCGGCGTCGGCCTTGGGCACCGGGGTGGCGTGCGCCTCCGGCGCGGCACCGGTCGGCGCGGTGACATAGCCGCCGGCCTGGATGATCCGGTCGAACGCGGACCGGTCGACCACCAGGTCCTTGATGACCGGGAAGGCGGCGGCCCGCCACGGCTCGATGTCGATCGTGTCGCCGTCCTGGAAGGACCGCATGTGCAGCTGGCAGGTGGTGGTCCGCTCGGGTCCGTGCGCGTCGCCGTTGATGACCAGCGAGCACGCCCCGCAGATGCCCTCGCGGCAGTCGTGGTCGAAGGCGACGGGCTCCTCGCCGGCGAGGATGAGCTGTTCGTTGAGGACGTCCAGCATCTCCAGGAAGGACATGTCGGGCGAGATGTCGTCCACCTCGTAGGTGGACATGCCGCCTTCGGCGTCGGCGTTCCGCTGCCGCCAGACGCGCAGGGTGAGCTTCATGCGTAGCTCCGCTGGGTGGGGTGGACGTACTCGAAGACCAGGTCTTCCCTGTGCAGCACGGGCGCTTCGCCGGTGCCGGTGAACTCCCATGCGGCGGCGTAGGAGAACGCGTCGTCGTCGCGGGCCGCCTCGCCGTCGGGGGTCTGGGACTCCTCCCGGAAGTGGCCGCCGCAGGACTCGGCGCGGTGCAGCGCGTCGAGGCACATCAGTTCGGCGAGTTCCAGGTAGTCGACGACGCGGTTGGCCTTCTCCAGCGACTGGTTGAACTCCTCGCCGGTGCCGGGGACCTTGACGCGCCGCCAGAACTCCTCCCGGATCTGGGGGATGCGCTCCAGCGCCTTGCGCAGACCGGCGTCGGTACGGGCCATGCCGCAGAACTCCCACATGAGTTCGCCCAGTTCGCGGTGGAAGGAGTCGGGGGTGCGGTCGCCGTCGACGGCGAGGAGCAGGTGGAGCCGGTCCTCGGTCTCGGCCAGCACCTCCTGGACGACGGGGTGTTCGTCGGTGACCGGCTCCTGGTGCGGGTTGCGGGCCAGGTAGTCGTTGATGGTGGCCGGCAGGACGAAGTACCCGTCGGCCAGGCCCTGCATCAGCGCGGAGGCGCCGAGCCGGTTGGCGCCGTGGTCGGAGAAGTTGGCCTCGCCGATCGCGAACAGGCCGGGGACGGTGGTCTGCAGGTCGTAGTCGACCCAGAGACCGCCCATGGTGTAGTGCACGGCGGGGTAGATCCGCATCGGCACCTCGTAGGGATCCTCGTCGGTGATCCGCTGGTACATGTCGAAGAGGTTGCCGTACTTGGCCTCGACGGCCGCCCGTCCCAGGCGCTTGATGGCGTCGGCGAAGTCCAGGTACACGCCCTGGCCGCCGGGGCCGACGCCCCTGCCCTCGTCGCAGACGTTCTTCGCGGCGCGGGAGGCGATGTCGCGCGGGACCAGGTTGCCGAAGGACGGGTAGATGCGCTCCAGGTAGTAGTCGCGCTCGTCCTCGGGGATCCGGTCCGGCGACCGGTCGTCCCCCTTCGCCCTGGGCACCCAGATCCGGCCGTCGTTGCGCAGCGACTCGCTCATCAGGGTCAGCTTGGACTGGTGGTCGCCGGTGCGCGGGATGCAGGTGGGGTGGATCTGGGTGAAGCAGGGGTTGGCGAAGTGGGCGCCGCGCCGGTGCGCCCGCCAGATGGCCGTGGCGTTGGAGTTCATGGCGTTGGTCGACAGGTAGAAGACGTTGCCGTAACCGCCGCTGGCCAGCACGACGGCGTCCGCGAAGTAGGTGTCGATCCGGCCGGTGACCAGGTCGCGGGCCATGATCCCGCGGGCCCGGCCGTCGACGACGACCAGGTCCAGCATCTCGGTGCGCGCGTGCATCTCCACGTTGCCCGCGGCGATCTGCCGGGACAGCGCCTGGTAGGCGCCGAGCAGCAGTTGCTGACCGGTCTGGCCGCGGGCGTAGAAGGTGCGCGAGACCTGCACTCCGCCGAAGGAGCGGGTGTCGAGCAGGCCGCCGTACTCACGGGCGAACGGCACGCCCTGGGCGACGCACTGGTCGATGATCTCCACGGAGATCTGCGCGAGCCGGTGCACGTTCGACTCCCGGGCCCGGAAGTCGCCGCCCTTGACCGTGTCGTAGAACAGCCGGTGGATGGAGTCGCCGTCGTTGCGGTAGTTCTTCGCCGCGTTGATCCCGCCCTGCGCGGCGATGGAGTGCGCCCGGCGCGGGGAGTCCTGGTAGCAGAACTGGACGACGTGATAGCCCTGTTCGGCCAGGGTGGCGCCCGCGGAACCGCCCGCCAGGCCGGTGCCGACGACGATGACCGTGTGCTTGCGCCGGTTGGCGGGGTTGACCAGCTTCGCCTCGAAGCGGCGCTTGTCCCAGCGCTCGTGGATCGGTCCGGAGGGAGCCTTGGGGTCGACGACCGGCTCGCCGGTCGTGTAGTTCACGTATGCGGTCACGGGTCAGCTCACCACTTTGGTCATGACGCCCACGGGTACGGCGATGAAGCCGGCCGTGAGCAGCAGCGCGAGGGCGTCGGCGATGATCTTCAGGGCGCGGTCGCGGGCGCGGCTGCCGACGCCGAGGGTCTGGGCGGCGCTCCAGAAGCCGTGCCGGATGTGCAGTCCGAGCGCGAGCATCGCGACGATGTAGACGACGTTGCCGTACCAGGTGGAGAAGGTGTCCACGACGTTCTGGTACGGATGGCCCTCCTGGAAGCCGCCCGGGTGCACGGTGCCGGTGGTCAGGTCCAGGATGTGCCACACGATGAACAGTGCGAGGATGATCCCGCCCCAGCGCATGGTGCGGGTCGCGTAGCTCGCCCTCGGTTTCCTGTGCACGTACTTGCTGGGCCGTGCCCTGATGTCACGGCGGCTGAGCTGGTACGCGGCGGTGGCGTGGGCGACCACGGCGACGACGAGGACGATCCGGATGAGCCAGAGCGTCCACTCGTAGTGCATGAAGGGTTCGCCGACGGTGCGCAGCCAGTGGGCGTAGTGGTTGAACTCGCCCGCCCCGAAGTAGATCTTCAGATTGCCGATCATGTGCGCGACCAGGTACAGCAGCATGATCACGCCGCTGACGGCCATCACCGTCTTCTTGCCGACGGTGGAGTGCCACACGGTGCGCGCCATGGACGGTCGTCGGTCCGTCCGCGTTGCCAGAGCCATGCGAATGACGCTAGGGCCGAAAGGGCCGATCGGTCCAAGACATGGTCCGGCTCGTTTCCATAGGCTGCGGCTATTGTCGCTCCATGCAGTTCCAGCAGCTCCAGTACTTCGTGGCCGTCGCCGAGACCCGGCACTTCACCCGGGCCGCCGAGCTGGTCCATGTCGCCCAGCCGTCGTTGTCGCAGCAGATCAAGGCACTGGAGCGGGAGCTGGGCGCGGATCTCTTCCGCCGCGCGCGGGGCAACATCACGCTCACCGACGCGGGCGAGGCGCTGCTGCCGCTGGCCCGGCGCATCCTGGCGGACGCGGACACGGCCCGGCACGAGGTGCAGGAGCTGGCGCAGCTGCGCCGGGGACGGGTGCGGCTCGGGGCGACGCCGAGCCTGTGCACGGGGCTGCTGCCGGACGTGCTGCGCGCCTTCCACGACCGCTACCCGGGCGTTCGACTGCTGATCGAGGAGAGCGGCTCGCACGACCTGGTGCGCGAGCTGGCCCGCGGCGCGCTCGACCTGGCCCTGGTGGTGCTACCGCTGCCGTCGCCCGCGCCCGCGCTGACCACGGTGGAGCTGCTGCGGGAGGACCTGGTGGTGGTGTCCTCACCGGAGGTGCCGGCACCGGGCACCGCCGGACCGGGCGGGCGGGTCGTGCACATCGCGGACCTGGAAGGTGAGCGGCTGGTGATGTTCCGGCACGGCTACGACCTCAGGGAGCTGACCGTCGCCGCGTGCCGCTCCGCGGGGTTCGAGCCGGACTTCGCGGTCGAGGGTGGCGAGATGGACGCGGTGCTGGGGTTCGTGCGGGCGGGGCTGGGCGTGGCCGTCGTACCGCGGATGGTCGCCACGCGGTCCGGGCGGGGGCTGCGGGTGACCGAGCTGGCGCGGCCGGGGCTGCACCGGATCATCGCCCTGGCGCATCGCAGCGATGTGGCTCCGCCCCGGGCGGCTCGGGAGTTGCAACGGATGCTGGTGGAGCGCTGAGAGCGATTTCGGGGCGGGGCGCGGGCCCGTTGGGGGTGTGACCCGGCTTCGGCGGACGCGGGTCCGCCGTGGCCTGCCGCGCAGTTCCCCGCACCTCGGGGGAACCGCGCCTGCCGGATGCCGGACGGGGTCAGCCCGTCGCGTCGACCAGGGCCAGGTCGTGGAGGCGCTCCGGGGGCCCGGGGCGGGCGTAGTACCAGCCCTGGGCCGTGTCACAGCCCAGTATCCGCAGTTGCTCGGCCTGCGCCGCGGTCTCCACGCCCTCCACGGTGACCGCGAGGTCGAGGCTGTGGGCCAGGGAGACGATGCCCTCGACGATCTTCAGGTCGACCGGGTCGGCCGGGAACTGCTGCATGCCCTGGGTGAAGGAGCGGTCCAGCTTGAGGATGCTCACCGGCAGGCGCCGCAGGTTCGCCAGGTTCGAGTACCCGGTGCCGAAGTCGTCCAGGGCGATGTCGACGCCCATCTCCGCCAGTCTGCGCAGCGGTTTGAGCAGGTCGTCGTCGGCGCCGATCAACGCGGATTCGGTGACCTCCAGGCACAGGGCGTCGGGCGTGACACCCGTGCGCTCCAGGATGTCGACGGTGTCCTGCACCAGACCGGGATGGCCGAGCTGGCAGGGCGACAGGTTGACGTTGATGCGCAACGGGCCGGCGGTCGTCTCGACGCCGTAGCGTTCCCGCCATGCGCGGGCCTGGCGGACGGACTCCTCCAGTACCCAGCGGCCCAGCGGGACGATCAGGCCGGTGTGCTCGGCGAGCGGGATGAAGCGGTCCGGGCCGAGGACCCCGTGCTGCGGGTGCAGCCAGCGGACCAGGGCCTCGGCGCCGCGCACGCTGCCGTCGCCGAGATGGACGAGCGGCTGGTACTCGATGAAGAACTCGCCGCGCTCCAGGGCGGTGGGCAGTGCCGTGGTCAGACCGTGCCGGGTGATCGCGCGGGCGTCGGCCTCCGGGTCGGCCAGTTCGAAGCGGTTGCCGCCCGCCGACTTCGCCCGGTACATGGTGATGTCGGCGCTGCGCAGGACCTCCGCCGCGGTGCGCTCGCCCGCGGGGCCCTCGACGATGCCGAGGCTGCCGCGGACCATGAGGTCGCGGCCGTCGATGCTGATCGGGGTGACCAGCGCGTTCATGATCCGCTCGGCGAGTTCGTCGACCTCGCGCTCGGTTTCGGGCCCGGTGGTCAGCGCCACGAACTCGTCACCGCCGAGCCGGGCGACCATCTCGCCGGGCGCGGTCGCGCAGGACTGGAGCCGGTCGGCGACCTCCACCAGCAGTCGGTCGCCTGCCGCGTGGCCGAGGCTGTCGTTGACGGTCTTGAAGCCGTCCAGATCGAGGTAGCACAGCCCGAAGCGCTGGCCCTCGCCGGCCCCGAGGGCCTTTTCCAGCCGTTCGAAGAACAGCGTGCGGTTGGGCAGCCCGGTGAGCGCGTCGTGCGTGGCCTCGTAGCGCAGCCGGAGGTTGAGCAGCCGGCGCTCGGTGGTGTCCTCCATCAGGGCCAGCTGGTACTGCGGATCGCCGTTGGCGTCGCGCAGCAGGGAGACGGTCAGGTTCGTCCACAGCGCGGTGCCGTCCGGCCGGTTGAACGCCTTCTCCAGGTGGTAGTGCTCGCGTTCGCCGCGGACGAGTTCGTCGTAGAGCCGCCAGGTCTGGGGAGCGTCCTCGGGGTGGGTCCAGTCCTGCACCCGGCGGCCGCGCAGCGACTGGTGGGTGAGCCCGAACATGCGCACCAGCGCCTCGTTGACCTGGAGGATGTTGCCGTCGAGGTCGGCGATGCCAATGCCTATGGCCGCGCCCTCGAAGACCGCGCGGAAGCGGGCCTCGCTGGCGTGCAGCGCCTGCGCCACCACACCCTGCGCCTGCAACGCGGCCTGGGCGATGGCCTCCTGTTCGGCGAGGGTCCGCTCGCGCAGCGCCTGCGCGTACCCGGCGGCGATGGCGTGCTGCAACCGCGAGGAACGCAGCCGCAGTTCCTCCTGGAGGCCGTCCTCGCCGCAGTACAGGACCAGATAGGCGTCGACGCAGTCCAGGGTGCGGGTCAGCGCCTCGGGGTCGGTGCAGTGCGCCTCCACCAGCGCGGCGCCGACCGCCCTCGCGCCGTCCGCGTCGAAGCCGCGCGCCCGCAGCAGTTCGCTCAACCGCTGCGCCAGCGGCCGGAGTCTGTCCTCGAATTCCACCCGGGTGAGCGACGTCGACGTCACCGGGAAGAGAGCCCGGCTCCAGATCGTCGTCAGCCGGCGCAGTCTGTCCTCCGGGCCGTCCGGCTCCGCGCTCACGCCGTACGCCCCACTCCGGCGAACCCGGAGAAGGCGTACGGGTCCTCGTCCTCCGGCGCCGACTCCGGTCGCCAGTGCGGCATCGGCACCAGTCCGGGTTCCACCATGTCGTACCCCTCGAAGAACCGCGCGATCTCCTCGCGCGAACGCATGATCAGCGGATTGCGAATATCCTTGTATACGTCCACCGCACCCTCGGCCCGCTCCGCGGGCACCGGGATTCCCTCGTACGAGGCATGGGTGAGGATCAGCAGGCTGCCGGGCGCGAGGGCCTCGCGCAGCTCGGCCACCGCACCGTACGGGTCGTCCGCGTCTTCCACGAAGTGCAGTATGGCAACGAGCAGCAGGGCCACTGGCCGATTCAGGTCGATCAGCCGCTCCAGCCGGGAACTCGCGAGGATCTCCTGCGGCTTGCGCAGATCCGCCGCGACCACGTCCGCGTGCTCGTTAGCCGCCAGAACCGCCTCGCTGTGCGCGACGGCGACCGGGTCGTGGTCGACGTAGACGACGTGCGCACCGGGTACGACCGTCTGCGCCACCTCGTGCACGTTGCCGAACGTAGGGATACCGGAACCGATGTCGAGGAACTGGGTGATGCCCTCCCCGGCCGCGAACCGCACGGCCCGGCGCATGAACGCCCGGTTGGCCTGCATGAGTTTCGGCAGGCCCGGCATGAACCGCATGGCCTTGCGGGCCGCTTCCCGGTCGACCTCGAAGTTGTGCGAACCGCCCAGATAGTAGTCGTAGATCCGGGAGACGCTGGGCACCGAGACGTCGATGTTCCGAGGGGCCCAGGCGGGACGCTCCATGTATCTCTCCAAGGCGTGGACGACGGGCGTAGGCGATCCGGTGTTCGAGCTGAGGCTACTGATCGCCTGCCAAAGGAGCGACCTGAAACGGAAATTGACCATCCGTTCCCGGTCACTGCCTGCGGCAAGTGCCTGTGTGACCCCGCAGCGTGACGGCTCCGCGTCCTGTGGGGCGCGCCATCCGGCTCACGTCGTCCAGCCCGCGTCCGCCCCGCCCCGCCCCGCCCGTCCCGGACAGCGGTCCGCCCCCTCCGTGCGGCGCGGAGGGGGCGGACCTTCGGACGGTGCGCCGGCAGGGCGGGGCGATCGACCCTGGGGAGGGGATCTACTTGCCCGGCGCGCCGACCGGCTTGCCGTCGGGCGAGACGGCGTACCAGGTGCCGCCCACGCCCTGACCGTTGGTGTCCCCGGGTGCCTTGTCACCGGAGAAGGTGTAAATCGGCCAGCAGTTGACCGTCATCTGCTTCACCCCGTCGGGTCGGGTGAAGCCCATCAGGCCCTTCTTCTGGACGCCTTCGGTGTCCGCCGCCTTGACCAGGCCGACGGCCGGCCACTTCTCCAGGCAGGCGCCGACGCAGTTGGAGACGGACTTCGGCCAGGCCTGGTCCTTCATGAAGCGGTAGACCGTCATGCCCCTCTTGTCGATGACGATGTCACCGAGCTTGGGGTCCTTGCGGACGGACAGGCCGGGCATCGAGGAGAGGGTCGCCTTCTTGCCGTCGGGGGCGAGCGCGAACCACTTGCCGCCCACGCCCTGGCCGTTGACGTCTCCGGCGTTGACGTCCTTGGCGTAGCGGTAGGCGGGCCAGCCGCCGATGGTGAGCTGCTTGCTGCCGTCGGCGCGGGTGACCTCGCCGAGCCGTGCCTTGTCGATGCCGGTGCCGGCGCTCGCGTCGTCGGCGGGCACCGGAGGCCAGGTGGTGGCGCAGTCCCCGGCGCAGTTCGACTTGGGCGGGTTGGCGGTGTCCTTGTCGAACCGGTACAGCGTCAGACCGGAACCGTCGGTCAGCACACTGCCCAGGTCGGGGTTGGGCTGCACGGTCAGCTTGCCCGCGGGGGCGGCGGCGGCCGGTGAGCTGGAGCTCTGGCTGCCGTCGGCGCCATAGCCGTTGCCCGCGCCGGTCGCGGTTCCGGTACCGGAACCGGGGTTGCCGTAGTTGCCGGCGGGCGCCGTGGCTCCGACGTTCTGGGCCGCCGACGCGGGAGCGGCCGCGTTGTCCTGACCGCACGCCGTCGTCAGCGCCAGCACTGAAGCGGCTGTGGCCACCAGTGAGGCGGTCCGCCAGGAGGTCTTCATCGTCAACTCCCCATCTAAGCCCGAATATTGCGGCGCTGTCGCGGCGCTTTCGCAGCGCCTCGCCACGCCGCCGCACGGCCATGGATACGGGGCGCGGGGGCCGGAGTGTTCAACGGGGCGGGAAAGTTCTCCGGGATTCCCCGCCCGGGTGCCGCCGCTCGCTCCACCGTCGCAGACCCGCACTGGTGTACGGATCGCGACAGGCGGCACCATTCGGCAGGTCAAACGATTGATCGCACCATGTCCCTCCTTCGGAGCATTCCCGGCGCACAACGGGGTACGACCGCGTTTCGCAGCCCATGATCTCGTCGTGCATGGACCCGAAGTGACCCGACGCGCGCCGGCCGCAAGGGCGTTGGCTCTGGTGACGCTGACCTGGACGCTCGTGGGCTGCCCCGTCGGCAGCGCGTCGGCCGACGCCTGCGCGTACGCCTCGACGGGACCGGACGGCACGGTGGCGGTGGCCTACGCCGGCGGCCATCACTGGCCCCCTCCCCCGCCCTGCCCGAAGCCGCCCCCGCCGCCGTGTCCGCCCACGCCCACCCCGACACCGACCCCAACCCCGACCCCGACTCCACCGCCGCCGAAACCGCCACCTCCGCCGAGGCCGAGACCGACACCGAGGCCCCCCGCGCCGAAGCCGCCCCCGAAGCCCGCCCCCGCGCCGCCCGCACCCCCGCCCCCGAGGCCGACGCCTCCGCCCCCCGCGCCCCCGGCACCCGAGCCCAGACAGGTAGCCAAGCCGAAGCCGAAGCCTCCGCCGAAACCGGCGCCCCGACCCTCGGCGATCCCGGTGAGCTACCCCGTGTACCACCCGCACGCCGTCAGCCACCACCCACAGCGCCACACCACACCGGTCACCTACGTCCTGCTCATCACCGTTCCGGCGATCGTCGCCGTCGCCGCGCTCCGCCCGCGCTGACGCGCCGGCCCCGTTCATCTCAGGAGGCACCCGTTGTCGGATTGGCTTGTTCTCGTCCTTGCCATGCTGGGGGCCTGTGCCGTGGTGGTGATCGTCACCGTCGTACGGCACAAGAGGGCCCCCGAGGACGAGGACCCCAGCGAGACCCCGGACGTCATCGAGTACATGACCATGTGGATCGGCGTCGTGTACGCCATCGTCCTCGGTCTGGCCATCGCGGGCGTGTGGGAGGCCCGCAGCTCCGCCCAGGACCATGTGCAGGCGGAGGCCCAGGCGTTGCACGAGATCTCGGCGAGGGTCCGGGTCTACCCGCCCGACGTCCGTGACCGCATCCGGGAGGACATCAACGCCTACGCGAGCTACGTCGTGCACACCGAGTGGAAGCGGATGGAGCACGACGGACAGATCACCGACCGCGGCACCGAACTGCTGCAGAGGATCCGCGAGGACGTCACCGACTACCAGCCCAAGACCGATTTCGAAGCGCAGGCCTACCAGCCGCTGCTGGACCAGATGGCCGCCGCCGACCAGGCCCGCAACGCGCGCGCCGACTCGACGGGGGCCACCATGCCGCCGGTGGTGTGGTGGGGGCTGCTCACCGGAGCGTTGATCACCATCGGCATGGTGTTCGCCCTGCAGATCCGGCGAACCCGGCGTGAGTTGATCCTCGCCGGGCTCTTCTCCGCGACCATCGCCTTCATGCTGTTCCTGATCTGGGACTTCGACGCCCCCTACAGCCGGGGCATCGCGGTGAACGCGGAACCGTTTCTGAACCTGTTCCCGAACATCACGTCCTGATCGGCCACACGCACAGGCCTCGGCCCCGGTGCCCACGAGGTACCGGGGCCCAGACCTGTGCGCGCGTGTGTGCCGTGCCGTACCGTGCCGTGGCCGACGGCCGCGACGGGCTCAGACGCGCCTCTCCTGCCGGCGGCGCACCCAGAACACGCCACCGCCGAGCACGGCCAGCGCCACCAGGCCACCGCCGATGGCCATGTCCGCGGTCGTCGCACCGCCGGTCCTGCTGCCGCCGAGGCCACCCTGCACACCGCCGAGCACGGCGAAGGCCCTCGGGCGGGTCAACGTGAGGCCGTCGCAGCGGACGGTGATGTCGTACCGGCCGGGGCGGGCGCCGCGGTCGACGAAGACGACGCCCCGGGCGACGTTGCGGCGCAACGGCGCCAGCGGCGTGGTGCGGAAGGCGCGGGAGGCCATCGCGCCGCCCCGGCAGCCGTCGACGGTGACGCTGAGCCGACCGCCCGCGGCGACCACGCCGGGCCGGGCGACGATGTTGCGCGGACTGTCGCCCCGGCCGAAGTCGTCACCGCCGAAGTTGTCACCACGGCCGAAATCGTCGCCCCGGCCGAAGTCGTCACCGCGGCCGAAATCGTCGCCCCGGCCGAAGTCGTCACCGCCGAAGTTGTCGCCATGGCCGAAGTTGTCGCCACGGCCGAAGTCGTCCCCCCGGCCGAAGTTGTCCCCCCGGCCGGAGTTGTCCCCCCGGCCGAAGTTGTCATTATGGCCGTTGCCGTTGCCCGCGCCGTTCCCGTGGCCGTTCTGGTTCCGGTTTCCGAAGCCGTTGCCGTTGCCGTTGCCGAAGTTGCCGTTGCCGAAGTTGCCGTTGCCGAAGTTGCCGTTCCCGTTGCCGAATCCGTTGCCGTTCCCGACGCCACCGACCCCTCCGATGCCCCCGACACCGCCGACGCCACCGACACCCCCGATGACGCCGACGCCACCGACGCCACCGATGCCCCCGACGCCACCGACTCCGGTGCCCGGAACGATGACCCCGCCGTTGTTGTTCGTGGTGCTCGGGCCGCCCCCGTTGCCCATGCCGTCCGCGACGGCCACGGGGGCGGCGAACCCGATCGCGGCGACCGCGGCGCACGCGGCCGCCAGGGCACGTTGGTTTCGCATGTGATCCTCCGCGGGAGGCGCCCGGGTCCCGTCCCCGGTCGATCGGCGAGAAAACACCTCCCGGAAAGACCCTCAGACGCCCGGAACACGCCCGCATTTCGAGAATGGTCCGTCCTGGTGAGGCGACACGCCGAACGAAAACCACACAATCGGATATTGCCGCAGGTCACGGACCGTCAGAAAATTCCTGGAGACGGCAACTCGGATGGCGCACCGGGAAAGCGTCCGGCCACCCGTTCGCCCGTCGCCCCGTCGCCCGTCGCGCGCGCGGGACTTAGCGTTTTCCCATGCGCGACGGACGTGGCGGCGGCCACGTCGAGAGGGGATGACGAATGTACGCGTCCGAGCTGGCGGAGCTTGCGGAAGAGGAGGAGCGGCGGCGCAAGCGCGCTCCCTGGGGCGTGATAGCGCTTGTTCTGCTGACCGGCCTGGCGCTCATCCGGAACGGTTCGGGGGAGTTCGACGCAGGCCCCCCGCAGCCGGCCTCGGCGGCGGCACCGGACACCCGCGCCACCCCGAGCCCGGTCGCCACGGCGGCCGCCACGCTGGCGTTCTCCGCCGCCGACCGGATCCGGATCCCGGCGATCCACGTCGACGCCCCGGTGATGCCGGTCGGGCTGGACGCCAACGGCTGGGTGAGCGCGCCCCCGCCGGACGATCCGAATCTGGCGGGCTGGTTCACCGGTGCGGTCTCCCCGGGCGAGAAGGGCACGGCGGTCATCGTGGGGCACGTCGACAACCAGAAGGGTCCGGCCGTCTTCTACGGCCTGGGGGCGCTGAAGAAGGGAAACCGGATCGAGGTCCGGCGCCAGGACGGGAAGACCGCGGTGTTCGAGATCTACGGCGTCGAGGTCTTCTCCAAGAGCGGATTCCCCGGCGACCGGGTGTACGGCTCGAAGGGGGCCCCGGAACTGCGGGTGATCACCTGCGGTGGCGGTTTCTCGAAGCAGAACGGCTATGACGGCAACGTCGTCGCCTTCGCCCGCCTGGTCGCCGTCGCCTGAGGCGGCCGGGCGGGCGAGGGTCTCGTCAGGTTCGGCGGGGCGGCACGGTGAGGTGGTATCCGGAGTCGAGCAGGTAGGGGAGCCACTCGCGGATCGCCCGGACCGTCTCCGTGCGGTCGCCCCCGGCGTCGTGGGAGAGCACCACGACACCGGGGGCGGCGCCGCCCTCCACCCGGTCGATGATGGTGTCGGTGCCGGGCACTTCCCAGTCGGTGGTGTCCACGGTCCAGGCCATCGGCTCCATGCCCATGTCGGCCCCCAGCTGGAACGCCGCCCGGTTCCAGGCGCCGTAGGGGGCGCGGAACCACTGGGGGCGCTCCCCGTAGGTGTCCTCGATGACGTCGCTGGTGCGCTCCATCTCGGAGCGGATCTCCTTGCGGGCGAGGGTCGTCAGCAGCGGGTGCGTCCAGGTGTGGTTGCCGACGACATGGCCCGCCTCGGCCATCCGGGCCAGCAGTTCCCTGTTGTCGACGACGCACTCGCCGCACACGAAGAACATGGCCCTGACGTCGTACTTCTCGAGGGTGTCGAGGATGTGCGGGGTGTACTCGGGGTTGGGGCCGTCATCGAAGGTGAGCATCATGCGGCGGCCGCGCCCGGAGATCTGCAGGATGGGTTCCGTGCGCGCCTTCAGCTTGCGCGGGGCGGCGCGCGGCGGGCCGTATCCGGTGAGCGGCTGGAGCCGGAAGGCGGAGGGTTTGAGCGCCTGGCGGGCCTGCGGACCGGCGACGGGGGCCACGGGCCGGGCGGCCTCCTCGCCACCGGCCGCCAGGATGGCGCCGGCCGTGCCCGCGGCCCCTACGGCGGCGCCGCCGGCGAGGAGCATCCGGCGTCGCGTGAACAACTGATCCTTCTGCATGACTCATCAGTCGCCCCATCAGGCTCCGGCGCACCACAACGGCACCGGTGCGGCGGCGCGAATACACCCGGACGGAGCAGTGCGCGAGGGGGTCAGCGCCGCCGTACGAGGGGGAACGGGAGCGTCTCACGGATCGTCAGGCCGGTGAGGAACATGACGAGCCGGTCGACGCCGACGCCGAGTCCGCCGGTCGGGGGCATCGCGTATTCGAGGGCCTGCAGGAAGTCCTCGTCCAGTTCCATGGCCTCCGGGTCGCCGCCCGCGGCCAGCAGTGACTGCGCGGTCAGGCGTCGGCGCTGTTCGACGGGGTCGGTCAGCTCCGAGTAGGCGGTGCCGAGTTCGGTGCCGAAGGCGACCAGGTCCCAGCGCTCGGCGAGCCGGGGGTCGCTGCGGTGCTGCCGGGCGAGCGGGGAGACGCCGGTCGGGAAGTCCTTGTAGAAGGTGGGCATCCGGGTCCGTTCCTCGACGAGCCGCTCGTACATCTCCAGCACGACGTCACCGGGCCCGTCGTCGGCGGTGTAGGGCACGCCGGCGCGGTCGCACAGCCGGTGCAGCCGCAGCAGTTCGGTGCCGGGGCCGATCTCCTCGCCCAGCGCCTCGGAGATCGCCCCGTACACCGTCTTCACCGGCCAGGCCCCGGAGATGTCGTACTCCTCGCCGTTCCTGCGGGCCACCGGGGAGCCGAAGGCGGCGGTCGCCGCGCCCTGGACGAGCTCGCGGACGAGGTCGAGCATGACGTCGTAGTCGGCGTGGGCCTGGTAGGCCTCCAGCATCGTGAACTCGGGGTTGTGCTTGTAGGAGACGCCCTCGTTGCGGAAGGTGCGGCCCAGTTCGAACACCTTCTCCAGGCCGCCGACGCACAGCCGCTTCAGATACAGCTCGGGTGCGATGCGCAGATACAGGTCGAGGTCGTAGGCGTTGATGTGGGTGGTGAAGGGGCGGGCGTTGGCCCCGCCGTGGATCTGCTGGAGCATCGGCGTCTCGACCTCGATGTAGCCGCGCTCCAGCAGGCCCTGGCGCAGGGCGTGCACGGCGGCGGAGCGGGCGCGGAGCACGGCGCGGGCGTCGGGGCTGGTGGCGAGGTCGAGGTAGCGGCGGCGGACCTTGGCCTCGGGGTCGGTGAGCCCGCGTCGTTTGTCGGGCAGCGGGCGCAGGCATTTGCCGGTGAGCCGCCAGTCGGTGACGAAGACGGTCGGTTCGCCCCGGTCGCTCGGTCGGGTGTGGCCGGTGGCGCTGATGTGGTCTCCGATGTCGACATCGGCGGTGAAGCGGTCGAGGGCGGGGCCGCAGCCGTCGCGGGTGAGGGCGATCTGGTGGTCGCCGGACCAGTCGCGCAGCACCGCGAAGACGATGCCGCCGAAGTCGCGGACCAGCATGACGCGTCCGGCCACGGTGACGTCCGCGTCGGGCGGGAGGTCGGCGAGGGCGTGGGTGGGGGCCGGGACGCCGACGGGGTAGGGGTCGGTGCCGGCCGCCCGCAGCCGGTCGAGTCGGCGGTGCCGGACGCGGACCTGATCGGGCAGGCCCGCGCCCGGGGCCGCGGGCCCGGTCTGGTCCCCTCCGTCGAGGCCGAGCGCCGTCAGGGGCGGCAGTCCCTCGGTCGTGGCGGGCCGCTGCCCGTTCTTCGGGTGCCCCTTTCCCCAGAGTTTGCGCAAGGAAGGTACGGACACGAATCCCTCGGCGATGCCGGAGGCGAGGCCGATGCGGGCGAGGGAGGCGGTCTCGCCGTAGCAGATGAAGCGTGGGTACCACTCGGGGCGGTACTTGGCGTTGGAGCGGTACAGGGCCTCCAGTTGCCACCAGCGGGAGAAGAACAGCAGCAGCCGGCGCCAGAGCCGCAGGACGGGCCCGGCGCCGATGCGGGCGCCCTCCTCGAAGACGGACCGGAAGACGGCGAAGTTCAGCGAGATCCGCCGCACGCCGAGTCTGGGTGCGACGGCGCACAGTTCGGCGACCATGAACTCCATCACCCCGTTGGGTGCGGCGCGGTCACGGCGCATCAGGTCCAGCGAGACGCCCTCGCGGCCCCAGGGCACGAAGGAGAGCAGCGCCAGGAGCCGGCCGTCGTCCCCGAGGGCCTCCACGAGCAGGCAGTCGCCGTCGGCGGGGTCGCCGAGCCGGTCCAGGGCCATGGAGAAGCCGCGTTCGGTCTCGGTGTCGCGCCAGGCGTCGGCCTTGCCGACGATCTCCTCCATCTCCCGCTCGGTGAGCGTGGCGTGGCGGCGGACCCGGCAGGTGGCGCCGGTGCGGCGGACCCGGTGCACGGCCTGCCGGGTGACCCGCATGTCCCGGCCGTCCAGGTCGAAGGAGGCCACGTGCACGATCGCCTCGTCGCCGAGTTGCAGGGCGCCGAGCCCGGCGCGGGCGTAGGCGCGGGCGCCGTCCTCGGAGGCGCCCATCACGGCGGGTGCCCAGGCGTGCCGGCGGGCCACGTCCAGCCACGCCTCGATGGCGCGCGGCCAGGCCTCGCGGTCGCCGACGGGGTCGCCGCTGGCCAGGCACACCCCCGCCTCGACCCGGTAGGTGACGGCGGCCTTGCCGCTGGGCGAGAAGACGACGGCCTTGTCCCGGCGGGTGGCGAAGTAGCCGAGGGAGTCGCGTTCGCCGTAGGCCGCGAGGAGGGCGCGGATACGGGCCTCCTCGTCTCCGTGCAGAGCGGCCTCCAGCCGCTGGGAGCGGAACAGCGCGGCGGCGGCGTTCAGCAGCGCGAGCGCGCCGAGCAGGCCGAGGACGAAGGTGATCTGGCGCGGCGGACGGCCGTCGAAGGAGGCGCTGGAGACCAGTCCGCCGCAGACCCGGTCGGCCGCCCAGGCCAGGTGCTGCCCCTCCGGCAGGGAGCCGGGGAACAGCGACACCAGCCCCCATCCCAGCAGGATCGCGGTGACCAGACCGGCCAGCAGCACGCCGAGGGCCCGGCGCAGGGCACCGCGCCGGGAGGCGCCGTAGAACTCCCCGCGGGCGACGACCAGCACGAGCAGCAGCAGCCCGCACAGCACCAGGGACGGCAGCGATCGCGCGTACAGGCCGAGGGCCGCTCCGAGGGCGTCGGTGAGGACCAGCAGGCCGAGGTAGACGACCACCAGCCACCAGGCGACCTTCTTACGGGCGGCGGTGGCGCCGGCCAGCAGGAACAGGAAGACGGCGTAGGCGAGGTTGGCGCGGATGGGGATCAGGAGCAGATCGAGGGTGCGGACGACGGGGAGCAGTCCGCTGCGCAGCGGGGCGATGAACGAGAGCAGCGCGCACAGCAGGCCGAGTGCGGCGAAGAGGGTCGCGAAGGCCTCCGGCACCCAGCCGAGGCGTCCGCCGGCGGGAGGGCGTGCCGGGGCCCCGGCGGCCCTGCGTGCGGGGGGCTCCGCGGTGGCGGTCATGGTTCCGACTGTAGGAAGGGGCGGGGCCGCTCGCCCGTCGAGCGGCCCCGCGGCTCGGCTGGAAGCGCCGGTTCCGATAGCCTCACGGCCGTGACGGAACAGCACGAGCAGCATGCGCACCGGTTCGAGCGGGGGACGGACGGCCCGAAGGTCGTCCTGGTCGGGGTGGACGGCTCCGACTCCTCACTGCGGGCCGCCGCCTACGCGGGCGGGCTGGCCCGGCGCCAGCACGCGCTGCTGGCCGTGGTGTACGTGCAGCCGGTGCTGGCGGCCGGTGCGGCGCTCGGGGCGCCGGTGGCGGAGACGACCGACGAGATCGCCGAGGACCTGGTCGCCTACATCCGGGAGGCGACGGAGCGGGTCCGGGGGATATTCGAGATCCGGTGGGAGTTCCACACCTTCCGCGGCGACCCGTTCAACGGTCTGGTGAAGGCGGCCGACGAACTCAAGGCGGACGCGGTGGTGGTGGGCGCCTCGGAGCAGGCCGGGCACCGGATCATCGGCTCGGTGGCGATCCGGCTGGTGAAGGCGGGGCGCTGGCCGGTGACGGTCGTTCCGTAAGGCGGCCGGGCGGCAGCACCCCGGCCCGGGCGAGCGCGGGACGGCGAGGGTGGCCGGTATGCCTCACGGCGGTCGCGGCCTGGGCGGTGACCGGGCCACCCGGTCGGCCGGGGGCGGATCGAGAGGCTCGGCCAGAGCACGGGGGTGAACACGCCGACAGACGTGATCGGGCCGACCTCGCGGCGCGGGCGCCGAGGCGGGCGGGCCGCACCGAGAGGGCAGCGCGAGGGCCGGCCCCTATAGCGCCCCGCCATGGTCACCGACCCGAACGGGCCGACGGACAGGCCGCGGAGCGCGGTCCGCGGGCAGGGGCGGCCCGGGTCGTGGCCGGGCCCCACGTCCCGCGCGCCGGTCCGGACCGGGTCCCGGACGTAGCGGGCCGGGACGTGCGTGGCGTCTTCCGTGCCGGGCGACCCTGAGACATCATGATCCGCCGTCAGCCGTTTGCCGTCGGTGAAGAGGTGAGGCGCATGCCCGGGCTCCGTATGGGTGAGGGGATTCTCCGCCGCAAACCCATCGAACACATCGAGGAGCCGGAACCCGGTGAGGGCGCCGGTCTGGACAAGTCGCTGGGGCTCTGGCAGCTCACCGCGATCGGCGTGGGCGGCATCATCGGCGCGGGCATCTTCACACTGGCCGGCACGGTGGCCCATGAGACGGCCGGCCCGGCGGTGCTGGTGTCCTTCCTGATCGCCGGCGTGGCGAGCGCCTGCGCCGCGCTGTCGTACGCCGAGTTCGCGGGGTTGATCCCGAAGGCGGGTTCGGCCTACACCTACGGCTACGCGGTGCTCGGCGAGTTCGTGGGCTGGCTCATCGGCTGGGACCTGCTGCTGGAGTACACGGCGATCGTGGCCGTGGTGGCGATCGGGATCTCCGGCTACTTCGGCTTCCTGGTGGAGAACCTGGGCGCCGATCTGCCCGACTGGCTGCAGGGCGCGCCGGGCACCGGCCACGGCCACCGCGTCGACCTGTTCGCGGCCGTGCTGTGCCTGCTGATCGCGTGGCTGCTCAACCTGGGCATGCGCAGCGCGGCCCGGTTCGAGACGGTCGTGGTCGCGCTCAAGGTGCTGGTGGTGCTGGTGGTGATCGCGGTGGGCGTGTTCCACATCGACACCGCGCACTACCACCCGTTCTTCCCGTTCGGGGTGGGCGGCGCGTTCACGGGTGCGGCGACGGTGTTCTTCGCCGTGTTCGGCTACGACGCGATGTCGACCGCCGCCGAGGAGTCGAAGGACGCCCAGCGGAACATGCCGAAGGCCATCGTCTACTCGCTGGCGATCTCGATGGTGCTGTACGTGGCGGCCTGTCTGGTGCTCACGGGCATGCAGGACTACAAATTCATCGACCCGGAGAGCGGCTTTTCCACCGCCTTCGACTCGGTGGGGCTGAGCGGCCTCGCGAACCTGGTCGCGGTGGGCGCGATCATCGGCATCCTCACCGTCATGTTCACGTTCATGCTGGGCGTCACCCGGGTGTGGTTCTCGATGTCCCGTGACGGGCTGCTGCCCCGGTGGTTCGCCAAGACGCACCCGACGCGGCACGTGCCGACCCGGGTCACCTGGATCGTCGGGGTGGCGTCGGCCGCCATCGCGGGGTTCGTCCCGATCGGGGAGGCGGCCGAACTGACCAACATCGGCATCCTGCTGGCGTTCGTCGTGGTGTGCGCGGCGGTGATCGTGCTGCGCCGCCGGCAGCCCGACCTTCCGCGCGCCTTCCGTACGCCGTGGATGCCGTTCGTACCCGCCCTCGGCGTGGTCTTCTCGGTCTGGCTGATCACGTTCCTCCAGTGGCAGACCTGGGTGCGGTTCGCCGTGTGGTTCGTGGTCGGCTGCGTGATCTACTTCGGCTACTCCTACCGCCGCTCGGCGCTCGCCCCGCGGCCGTCCGCCCGGTGATCACTCCCCCATGGCCAGGCCGTCGTCGGCGGCCCCGCGGCTGAGGACGACCTCCCTGATCCGGTCGCGCACGCTCTGCAGGTCGGAGCCCCGGTCGATGGCCCGGTTGAGATCGATGACGCGGCCGGCGTCGATGTCGTACAGCTGCGGGACGAACTCGGCCCGGGTTACCTGCCAGCGGCCGCCGGGCTCGGCGGGCGGGGCGAAGGTGAAGCGGCCGAGGGTGGACTCGTTGCCGCGCCGGTCCTGGACACCCTGGCGGTTGTACATCTCGCCGGCGACCTGGTCGCCCATGCCGTAGACCACCCAGGTGCCGTTGACCTTCTCATACGCCTGCGGGACGTGGGCGTGGGTGCCGAGGATCAGGTCGATGTCCGGGCGGTCGCCCGTCTTCGACGCGGTGAGCCGCTGGGCGAGGGCGAGCTGGAGCTGGTCGGGTGCGTCCTGCCATTCGGTGCCCCAGTGCAGGGAGACCACGACCACGTCGGCACCGGCCCGCCGGGCGGCGCGGGCGTCGGCGATCACCCGGTCGGGGTCGATCAGGTTGACGGCCCAGGGCTGTCCGGACGGCAGCGGTCCGACGTCGGTGCCGAAGGTGTACGCCAGGTGCGCGACCTTGGCCGAGCCCGCCTCGTGCAGGGCGATCGAGCGGGCCTCGGCCTCGCTGCGGGCGGTGCCGGCGTGTTTGAGGCCCGCCTGGTCCATGGCGTCGAGGGTGCGCCGGATGCCCTCGGCGCCGTCGTCGAGCGAGTGGTCGGAGGCGGTGGAGCAGCCGTCGTAGCCGGTCGCGGCCAGGGCCAGGGCGATCTGCGGCGGGGACTTGAACTTCGGGTAGCCGGCGTAGTCGCCGTCGGCGCCGTAGACGGTCTCCATGTGACACAGCGCCAGGTCGGCGTGGGCGACGACCGGTTCGACGCCGGCGAACATGGGCCGGAACTCGAAGCCGTGGCCGTTGGCGTCGAAGGAGGCCCGGTCGATGACGGAGTTGTGCGGCAGGACGTCGCCGGAGGCGACGAGGGTGAAGCCGCGGGCGGCGGCGGGTGTCGGAGGCTTGGAATCCTGCCGTCCCTCGTTCTGGCAGGCGGCCGCCGCCGCGAGGATTGCGGTGAGGGCCAAGGCCACCTGTTGCCTGCGTCCGAACATCGTCTCACCCCAGTGTGTTCGTATTTACCGACAAAGCCATGACGGGCATATGGTACGAATTTGGGTCCCCCCGTAAACGGTCCGAGCGCTCTCATTAGCCCGTCCGGTGTCACTGCCGAACCGTTTGTCCAACCGTTCGCCGACGCGATCGACCGTCCGTCGCAGAGCGTTGTGCGCCCCCTGTCCCCCGGCCGCGCCCTGCGCTGGCATACGGCCATGACGGCCGGAACCTCACTCATCCACGGGACGACTTCACCGATCCACGGGACGACGACCGCCGAGCACGAGCTGGCAGCACTCCAGCGCGAGCACGGCCGGCCCCTGTTCGCCCTGCTGCTCCGGCTCTGCGACGGGGACCGGCAACGCGCCGAGGACCTCGCGCAGGAGACCCTGGTGCGCGCCTGGCAGCACCCCGAGGCACTGCACGCCGACGACTTCGACTCGGTACGGCCCTGGCTGCTGACGGTGGCCCGACGGCTGGCGATCGACGCCCGGCGGGCCCGGCAGGCGCGGCCCCCCGAGGTCGGCGATCCGGTCCCGGACGACGCCCGGGTGACCGCCGACCACGCCGAGCGGGCAGCCGCGATGCTCGACGTCAGGGAGGCTGTGAAGACACTCACGCCGGAACACCGTGACGTCCTGGTGCTGGTGTACTTTCTCGGGGCCAGTGTGGCCGAAGCGGCGCGGACCCTGGGCATCCCACCCGGTACCGTGAAATCGCGCGCACATTACGCGCTGCGCGCCCTGCGCCGGGTCCTGCCGGGTTACACAGCCGACCTGCGGTGAAACCGGCAGCCTGGTCAAACCTCGGTAAAGCGCCTTGCTATGGCACCCGTCCGGGCAATGGGCTGTCCTCATCCGCGTTCCGGGCGAGGGCAGGGTCCGGGGGTTCGGGCGACGCGCACGTACCGGAGGAAGGGCAGGAAGGGATGCTGTACCGAGGTCACGACAGCACGGACGGCACCGGCGGCGGCGAACTGGCCGTCCCCATGGCCTGGTTGTACGCCGAGTACATCGCCGACGAACTGCTGCGCACCGGCGATCTGATGCCGCCGACGTCCTTCGAGTTCCGGGCCGGCCGGGACGCGCTGGCGCTGACCGTCTTCCTGTCCGACACCGACGGGGAGCTGTCCGGCATCCGGGTGATCTCGCAGCTGGAGAACTGGCTGTCGCTGACCGCCTACGACCAGCCGTGGCAGGACTGGGTGTGCCGGCGCATGACGGAGCTGACCGCCCGCGACGCCGTGGCGGGCGGTCCCTCGCCCGACCTGGCGCTCGCGGCGGACGCCTGGCGCTGGCTGGAGGAGACCGAACTGCTCGCGCCGGATCTGGACGCCGTGCCGGGCGGCGGCGCGGTGTTCGGCGAGGACGACGGGCCCAAGGTGTGGACGCCCGCCTGGCGGCTCGGACTGCCCCTCGGGCACCTCGCGATCCACCTCTTCTGAACCGGCCGGAATTCACACCAATCCGCGGGCCAGGCCGCTCCGAATCTCTTGTCCGGGATTCTGCGCGTGGCTTGAGTGATTCGGCTGTCGGCTGCGTACGGGTGGGAGCACGGAGTAACCCCACCCCCACCCTTCGGCACGAGGATTCGGCATGAGGTCCCTGGAAAGGCATCGCGACGTCGGCGCGTACGCGCTGGGCGTGCTGGACGAGGCGGAGGCCTTCCGCTTCGAGGACCACCTCATGGAGTGCCCCCAGTGTGCGGCACACGTGACCGAATTCGGCCCCGCCACACGGCAGTTGCTGCTGTACCGCCGGGCCACACCGCGGTTCGTGCCTCCGCTGGCGCAGCCCGGCACCCGGCTGCTGGAGCGGCTGCTCGGCGACCTCGCCCACCGTGGCCGGGCGCGCCGCCGCCGCTTCCTGTACGGCCTGGCGGCGTCCGTGGTGCTGGCCGTGGCCGGACCGGCCGTCGTCGCCTTCACCGGGGCCGGCGGGCCCGCCCCGCGGGTCAGCGCGGCCACCGATCCGCGCACCGGGGTGTGGGCCGAGGTGGCGGCCGACGACCGGGACTCGGGCAGTCAGGTGCGGTTCCAGGTCAAGGACGCCTCCGGACGGCACACCTGCCGCCTCGTCGCCGTGGGCCTCGACGGCTCCGAGGAGGTCGTCGGCACCTGGCGGGCGCCGGGCCCCGGCACCGGGACCCTCGCGGCGCTCGGCGCCTCCACCATGCACCCGGACCAGGTGGCCCGCTACGACGTCCGCACCGAGGACGGCCGACCCCTGGTGACCCTCAAGGCTCCCTAGGGTCTCCCGTCGGCGGCTCCCCCGGGGCCACCCGGGCTCCCCCGGGGCCACCCGGGCTCCCCCGGCACCCCGGCGACCACCCGGGGCTCGGCCAGGGCTCACTTCAGCAGGCGGGAGAGCCGGCGGTCCGCCAGCGGCTTGCCGCCCGTCTGACAGGTCGGGCAGTACTGCAGCGAGGAGTCGCTGAAGGAGACCTCGCGGATGGTGTCACCGCAGACCGGGCAGGGTTCGCCGGTGCGGCCGTGGACGCGCAGGCCGCTCTTCTTCTCGGACTTCAGCCGCCCGGCGGCCACCCCCCGGGAGCGCTCGACCGCCTCGGTGAGTGTTCCGCGCAGCGCCTGGTACAGGTGCCGGCTCTCCCGCGGGGTGAGGGAGGCGGCCAGCTTGAAGGGGGACATCTTCGCCGCGTGCAGGATCTCGTCGCTGTAGGCGTTGCCCACCCCGGCGATCAGGGACTGATCGCGCAGCGCGCCCTTCAGCCGGCGTCTCTCCGCCTTCAGCAGCGCGGCGAAACGCTCCTCGTCGAAGTCGTCGGCGAGCGGGTCCGGGCCGAGCCGGGCGATGCCCGCGACCTCCAGCGGGTCGCGGACCACGTACACCGCGAGCCGCTTCTGGGTGCCGGCCTCGGTGAGGTCGAAGCCCTCGCCACCCTCCAGTGCCACGCGCAGCGCCAGCGGACCCTTGCCGGGCTTGGGCGGGCCGTCGGGCAGCCGGTCCCTCCACTGCAGCCAGCCGGCCCGGGCCAGATGGGTCACCAGGTGCAGTCCGTTGTCCGCGGTCAGGTCCAGGAACTTGCCGTGCCGGCGCACGGCGGTCACCTCGCCGCCCTCGAAGGCGGTGACCGGGGGGTCGTACGTCTTGAGCACGCTGATGGCGACGGGCATCACCCGCGCCACCCGGCGGCCGACCAGGTGCTCGGTGAGGAAGTCCGTCAGCGCTTCTACCTCGGGCAGTTCCGGCATACGTCCAGAGTGCCATCCGGCACCGACAACGCCCTGCGCTGCACGGCCGCCCTACGGCACCCGGAACTCGCACCACACGGCCTTGCCGCCGCCGCGCGCCTCCACGCCCCAGATGTCGGCCAACCGGTCCACCAGGAGCAGTCCACGGCCGGAGACGCCGTCCTCCCCCGCCTCGCGGCGGCGCGGCAGGGCGCTGGAGGAGTCCTCGACCTCGATCCGCAGCCGGCGTTCGCCGTTCTCCAGGGACCGCAGGGTGACGATCGCGGGCCCCTCGGTGTGCATCAGCGCGTTGGTGATCAGCTCGTCCGCGACCAGTTCGATCTCGTCGGCGCGCTCCCGGGCACCCCAGGCGCGGACGGCGGCGCGGACCATGTGCCGGGCCTGGGTGAGGGCCTCCGGGTCGCCGGGCGCCACGTGCTGCTGGATGCGGCCGCCCGGGCGCGGGGCCTGCGGCACCCTGCGGCGCAGCAGGAGCAGGGCCACGTCGTCCTCGCCGCCGCGTTCCTCGGCCATCCGGATCAGCCGGTCGGCGAGGGCGTGGACGTCGGCCGGCCCCTCGCCGACGAGCGTGGCGAGGCCGCGCATTCCGTCGTCGAGGTCGGTGCCCGGCTGCTCGACGAGTCCGTCGGTGCACAGCAGCAGGGTGTGGCCGGGATCAAGCTCGAGGGTGGACACGGGGTACTCCAGCCGGCCGAACTCGGCGGACAGGCCGAGCGGGAGGCCGCCCTCGACACGGACCCGGCTGCAGGTGCCGTCGGGGTGGCGCAGCAGCGGGTCGAGGTGGCCGGCGCGGACCGTCTGGACGACTCCGGTGGCCAGGTCGGCCTCCGCGTACAGGCAGGTGGCGAAGCGGTCGGTGTCGAGTTCGTGCAGGAAGACCGAGGCGCGGGCCATCACGGTGGCCGGGGTGTGGCCCTCGGCGGCGTAGGCGCGCAGCACGATCCGCAGCTGGCCCATCACGGCGGCGGCGTGCGTGTCGTGGCCCTGGACGTCGCCGATGACCGCGCCGACCCGGCCGCCGGGCAGCGGGATCAGGTCGTACCAGTCGCCTCCGATGTCCCGGCCCAGGGCGGCCGAACGGTAGCGGACTGCGACGTCGGCGCCCTGGACGCTCGGGATGGTGCGCGGCAGCATGGCCTGCTGCAGGCCCTGGGCGAGGTCCTTCTCCTGCTCGTAGAGCATGGCCCGCATCAGGCTCTGCGCGATGCTGCTGCCGAGCGCGACCAGCACGGCGCGCTCCTCGGTGGAGAAGCCGCGCCGGTCGTCGTAGAGCAGGCCCATGGCGCCGATCGGGCGGGCCTGCGCGATCAGCGGGAGATAGGCGGCCGAGGTGATGCGCAGCCCGGTCAGATGGGGCCAGAGGATCGGGTAGCCCTCGGCGAACTCCTCCGGGGACTCGATGAACCGCGGCTGCATCGTGCGGACGACCTCGCTCATCGGATACGGCTCGTCGATGCGGTGCACCTGGGTGCTGACGGGGATGAAGCTGCCGGGCGGGGCCTCGGCGACGAGCCGGATACGGCCGGCCTCGACCAGGCCCATGACCAGGCTGGCCGCACCGAGGTGGCGGACGCCGTGGGTGTCCTTGAGCACGTCGATGACGTCCTGGACGCTGCGGGCGTGGGCGAGGGCGGCGGAGATGATCTGGACGACGTCGGTCTGCCGGCGCAGGGCCTCGTCCTGCGCGGCCCGCAGGCTGCGGGTGGTGCTGTCGGCGAGTTCGTCGGTGGCGTCGCGGACGATGCCGACGATCCGGCGGGGGCGGCCGGAGTCGTCGCGCCGGATGTAGCCCTGGGTGTGTGTCCAGCGCGGGGTGCCGTCGCGGCGGCGGATACGGAAGTAGCTGCCGTAGTTCTCGCTGCCGTCCTTGATGGCCCGGGCGATCGCCGCGTCGAGCCGGGCCGCCTCCGGGGGTGGCACCCGCGGGGCGAGGGACTCGGGGCGGCCGTCGAACTCCTCCGGGAGCAGGTCGAGCACCGCGAGGGCCTGCGCGTCCATGTGGACGAGACCGGTGTCCAGGTCCCAGTCGAAACTGCCCATGTGGTTGAGCGCGAGAATCGGGTCCGGATGGGAGGGCCAGTCCTCCGGGAGTGACAGGGCGCTCGCTCCCCGATCTGCCATGGGGCCACCTTGCCAGGATTCGCCCGATAATTCGACCCGGTGGTATCCGCGCCGCACACGGTCGGTCACCGATCGTGATTCCTCGTCTATGGTCTGCATCGCCCCCGTGTGACGGGATGGGTGACGGGCAACCCGGGGAGCATCCTGCCGCGAGAAAGGGCGCGCCCCGTAGTGGACTGGTTCACCGCACCCGACTACTGGCTGAGCCGGTTGGTTCTCCAGCGGGCCCTGGCCGTCCTGTACCTCGTCGCGTTCCTGACCGCCGCCCTGCAGTTCCGGGCCCTGCTCGGCGAGCGCGGCATGCTGCCGATCCCCCGCTTCCTGGCGCGGACGTCGTTCAGGCGGGCCCCGAGCCTGTTCCACCGGCACTACTCGGACCGGTTCTTCGCCGGCTGCGCCTGGGCGGGCTGCGCGGTCTCGGCGGCCCTGATCGCGGGGGCGGACGGTGAACTTCCGTTGTGGGGCGGCGTCCTGCTGTGGCTCGTGCCCTGGGTGCTGTATCTGTCGATCGTCAACGTGGGCCAGACCTGGTACTCCTTCGGCTGGGAGTCGCTGCTGCTGGAGACCGGCTTCCTCGCGGCGTTCCTCGGCAACGACGAGGTGGCCCCGCCGGTCCTCGTGCTGTTCCTGCTGCGCTGGATCCTGTTCCGGGTCGAGTTCGGCGCGGGGCTGATCAAGCTGCGCGGCGACGCCTGCTGGCGGCAGCTGACCTGTCTGGACTTCCACCACGAGACCCAGCCCATGCCGGGCCCGCTGAGCTGGTTCTTCCACCACCTGCCCAAACCGCTGCACCGGGTGGAGGTCGCCGCCAACCACGTCACCCAGCTGGTGGTGCCGTTCCTGCTGTTCACTCCCCAGCCGATCGCCTCCGCGGCGGCCGCGCTGATGATCGTCACCCAGCTGTGGCTGGTGCTCTCCGGCAACTTCGCCTGGCTCAACTGGGTCACCATCGTGCTGGCCCTGTCCGCGCTGCGGCTGCCGGGAGCCGCGCCGTCCGTGCCGTCGGCGCCCCGGTGGTACGAGGCCCTGGTCCTCGCCGTCGCCGCCCTGCTGCTGTTCCTGAGCCACCGCCCGGTGCTGAACATGATCTCCCGCCGCCAGGTCATGAACCGCTCCTTCGACCCGCTGCACCTGGTGAACACCTACGGCGCCTTCGGCAGCGTCAGCCGGGTGCGCTACGAGGTGGTGATCGAGGGCACGCTCGACGACAGGCCGCGCGAGGACTCCGACTGGCGGGAGTACGAGTTCAAGGGCAAGCCCGGCGATCCCCGGCGCCTGCCGCGCCAGTACGCGCCCTACCACCTCCGCCTGGACTGGCTGATGTGGTTCGCCGCGCTGTCGCCCGCCTATGCCGGGGAGTGGTTCGGCGCACTGATGGAACGCCTGCTGGAGAACGACCGCGACACCCTGCGACTGCTGCGCCGCTCCCCGTTCCCGCCGGACACCCCACCCCGCTACGTCCGAGCCCGCCTCTTCCGCTACCGCTACACCACCTGGCAGGAACTACGCCGGACGGGCGCCTACTGGCAGCGCACATACGTACGCGAGTACCTGCCACCCACCCGGCTGACGGAGGGAACGTAGGCAGATGCGGATGGGGTCCCAGGTGCGGGCGCGGGCCCAGCACATTCCGGCCGGGGAGCCAGTCGCGGACAGGGCTCGGACGAGTCGGGCGCCGGGGCGGGTGCGGGTGCGGTCGCAGGCGCGTAGGTCGCGCGCGGGCGCAGACCCGGCACGGCGCGGAAACCCGTCTGGGCGTGGGCCCGGCGGGCGCGCGCAGCCCGGGCGCGGGCGGACTCCTGGCATGAGCGCGGTCCTGCCGCCCGCCGGGGGCAAGCATCCAGGGGCGGGCGCGGCGCGGGCGGAGTCCCGGCGCGGCCTGAGCCGGTCGCGGTCCGTTCACAGACCCGGCCAGGGGGAGTCCCGGCATCGGGGTCGCGGGCGCGAGCGCGGTCGCGACGCGGGCACAGTCTCAGCGCGGGCCCGGCGCGGCACGGGCACAGTCCCAGCGCGGGCCCGGCGCGGCACGGGCACAGCCCGGGCGCGGGCGAGTCGCGGGCGCAGCGCCCGGCGCGGCACGGACACCCCGTCTGGGGGTGGGCCCGGGTGGGGCGCGCAGCTCGGGCGCGGGCGGACTCCTGGCATGAGCGCGGTCGTGGCACGGGTGCCGGCCCGACGCGGGCACAGTCCCGGCGCGGCACGGGCACAGTCTCAGCGCGGGCCCGGCGCGGCACGGGCACAGCCCGGGCGCGGGCGAGTCGCGGGCGCAGCCCCCGGCGCGGCACGGACACCCCGTCTGGGGGTGGGCCCGGGCGGGCGCAGCTCGGGCGGGGGCGGACTCCTGGCATGAGCGCGGTCCTGCCGCCCGCCGGGGGCAAGCATCCAGGGGCGGGCGCGGCGCGGCGCGGGCGGAGTCCCCGGCGCGGCCTAAGCCGGTCGCGGTCCGTTCGCAGGCCGGGCCAGGGCGCGTCCCCGGCATCGGGGGCGCGGGCGCGAGCGCGGTCGTGGCACGGGTGCCGGCCCGACGCGGGCACAGTCCCAGCGCGGGCACAGCGCTGGAGCGGACGCGGGTGGGCATGGTCAGGGGACCGGAGCGGGCACAGCACAGCCCCGGCGCAGGCCCGGACGTGACCGGCTGAACGGCCGCGGGGCACCGTGGACCGGCACCGTCGCCGGGCCACGGTGCGCGGGGTGCTCAGCCTCGGCGCAGCCGCAGGGTCATCAGCTCGAACGGCCGTAGCCGTACGGTGATGCGGGCGCCGTCGCGCACCGGCGGCTCGCCCTCGCCGGCCGGCCGTTCCAGCAGGTCCGTCACGGTGACATCCGCGACCTCGAAGTCCGCGGTGAGCGTGGCCCGGGCTCGGCCGCCCTCGGCCTCGTGGAAGCGGACGACCACGTCCCCGCTGCCGTCGTCGGCGAGCTTCACCGCCGTGATCACCACCGCCTCGTGATCGACGGTGATCAGCGGGGCCACCTCCCGGGCGCCGGTCGCGTGCCGCTCCGGCAGGTTGATCCGCCAGCCCTCGCGGACCGCGTCGGCGATCGAGGCGCCGGGGACCAGGGCATGCCGGAAGCGGTGCACGCCCTGATCGGTCTCGGGGTCGGGAAAGCGCGGGGCGCGCAGCAGCGACACCCGGACCGTGGTGGTCGTACCGCGGTCGCCCTCGGCGCGCACGGTACGGGTCACGTCGTGGCCGTACGTCGAGTCGTTGACCACCGCGACGCCCCAGCCGGGCTCGGCCAGATGGACGAAGCGGTGGTTGCACGCCTCGAACTTGGCGGCCTCCCACGAGGTGTTGGTGTGGGTGGGGCGGAAGACGTGCCCGAACTGGGTCTCGGAGGCGTACCGTTCGGCGTGCAGGTCGAGGGGGAAGGCCAGCTTCAGGAACTTCTCCGTCTCCCGCCAGTCCACCTCGGTGTCGATGAGCAGCCGCCGTTCCCCCGGTGGCAGGGAGAGCACCTGGGTGACGCGCGAGTCACCGAAGGAGCGGACGACCCGCACCGACGCGCCGTCCTCGCCGGCCCCGACCGAGTCGGCGTCGGTGAGGTCGGTGACGGTGTTGCGGTAGAAGGAGTCGACGTCCCAGGCGTCCCACATGTTCGGGAAGTCCGGGTGGAGTTGCAGGAGACCCGCGGCCTGGCCCGGGGCGATCGTCTCGCGGTCGGCGGCGGGATCGTACACGGAGACGACCAGGCCGCGGGCGTCCACGGTGATCCGCAGCAGACCGTTGTCCAGGACGTGACCGCCGTCCGCGGTGCCGGTTCGGGTCGTCCCGCGCGGCACGTCGGGGGTGGCGGCCCCGCCCGCCGGGACACCGTGCCGGGCGTGCGGGGCGGCGTTGAACACCAGGGGGACGTCACCCTGTCCGGCCAGCGCCCGCTGGCCGGCCTCGATGACGGCGGTGAGTTCCCCGGCGAGCCGCTCGTAGGTGGCCCGCGCCTCCCGGTGCACCCAGGCGATGGACGAGCCGGGCAGGATGTCGTGGAACTGGTGCAGCAGGACCGTCTTCCAGATGCGGTCCAACTCCTCGTATGGGTAGGCGAATCCGGTGCGTACGGCGGCGGTGGCCGCCCAGAGTTCGGCCTCACGCAGCAGGTGTTCGCTGCGCCGGTTTCCCTGCTTGGTCTTCGCCTGGCTGGTGAGGGTGGCGCGGTGCAGCTCGAGGTACAGCTCGCCGACCCAGACCGGCGGTTCGGGGTACTCGGCCTCGGCCTGCTCGAAGAAGGCGCGCGGTGTCTCCCAGACGACGGTGGCCGAGCCTTCGAGGTCGCGCAGCCGGGCCGCCTTGGCGATCATCTCGCGGGTGGTGCCGCCGCCTCCGTCACCCCAGCCGGTGGGCGCGAGCGAGTGCCTGGCCCGGCCCTTGTCCTTGAAGTTCCGGGCCGCGTGGGCGATCTCGGCGCCCTTCATGGAGCAGTTGTAGGTGTCGACGGGCGGGAAGTGCGTGAAGATCCGGGTGCCGTCGATGCCCTCCCAGCGGAAGGTGTGGTGGGGGAAGACGTTCGTCTGTGACCACGAGATCTTCTGCGTCAGCAGCCACTTGGAGCCGGCCGCCTTGATGATCTGCGGCAGGCCGGCGGCGAACCCGAAGGTGTCGGGCAGCCACGCCTCCTCGTTCTCGATGCCGAACTCGTCGAGGAAGAACCGCTTGCCGTGCACGAACTGGCGGGCCATCGCCTCCGAGCCGGGCATGTTGGTGTCCGACTCCACCCACATCCCGCCGGCCGGCACGAACCGCCCGTCCGCCACGGCCTTCTTCACCCGCGCCCACACCTCGGGCCGGTGCTCCTTCACCCACGCCCACTGCTGCGCCTGGGACATGGCGAAGACGAACTCCGGCTCGTCCTCGACGAGCGCGGTCATGTTGGACGTGGTCCGGGCCACCTTGCGTACGGTCTCACGCAGCGGCCACAGCCACGCCGAGTCGATGTGCGCGTGCCCGACGGCGCTGATCCGGTGCGCGGACGGCACGGCGGGCGCGGCGAGCACCTCGCTCAGCTGTGCCCGTGCCCGGGCGGCGGTGCCGCCCACGTCCTGGAGGTCGACGGCGTCCAGCGCCCGCTCGACCGCCCGCAGCAGGTCCCAGCGGCGCGCGGCGTCCACGGGCAGCTCGGCCATCAGCTCGCCGAGCACCTCCAGGTCGAGCACCAGCTGCCAGACGGTCTCGTCGAAGACGGCGAGGTCCATGCGGGTGAGGCAGTACTGCGGCTCGTGCCCGGCGGTGTCCGGGTCGCCGAGCGGGGTGGGCCGGAAGGGGTGGTAGTCCAGGATGACCGGGTTGGAGGCGGCCTCGATGTGCAGACACACCTGCTCCCCGCCCTCGGCCGGCGCGCCGACGCGCACCCACTGGTTGCGCGGGTTGAGGCCCTTCACCGGGGTGCCGTCGGGCCGGTAGACCAGGCCCTCGCACTGGAAGCCGGGCATGTTCTCGTCGAAGCCGAGGTCGAGCAGGGCTTCGACGGTCCGCCCGGCCCACTCCTCGGGCACGGTCCCGGTCACCCGGAACCAGCTGGTTCCCCATGGAGCACCCCACCGGGTGCCGACCCGGATCGGCTCGGGCTCGGCGGCGAGTCCCTCGGCGACCGGCACCGGTTCGCCGGGCGCGTGCCACACGGCGACCTCCAGCGGCACGGACTCGGGGTAGACGGCGGGGCGGATGCGTTCGTCGAGGACGCGCCGGAGGCGGGCTTCCACCAGAGTGCGGTCGTCATGCATGCGAGGTGCTCCCTGCGAGGGTTCGGTGACTACCAGGGGTGGGTGACGGTCACGGGGGCCGAGGCGTTGTAGAGCTCCCCCACCGTGCGCACTTCGAACCGTGCGGCGCTCTCGCCCTGTTCGGGCCGCAGTCCGGTGAGGAAGTAGGCGCGCTGTCCGGTGGCGCCGAGGAAGCGGCGGGTGCCGTCGGGCAGGATCCGGTGGAGGGTGTAGTGGCGGACGGGGCCGTGGGCGGCGTTCCAGGCGAGCCGCAGGTCGCCGCCGGCCGCCGCGCTCACGTGGGCGCCGCAGGGGCCGGTGGGCGGGGTGACCGTGTCGTGGACGGCGAGCCCGCCCAGCCGCCAGCGCACCGGTCCAGCCGTGGCGGTGAGCCGCACGCCGAGGGCGTGGACGGTGCCGGACAGACCGGTGAGCGGGACCGTCAGGGTCCGCCATCCGCCGGCCGCCCGCGCCGCACGGCTCCGGCGGGCCGGGTTCGCACCCGGATAGGTGTACGGCGGGCTCGCCCCGGCGCCGCTCGGTTCGGCGGTGGCCACCGCCGCCTCGACGTCCACCGTTCCGGCCTCGGTCCGGTACGTCAGCTCGACGACCGTGTGGTGGCCGACGGGCAGGCGGGTCGCGTACAGGTCCAGGACCACCGGCTGATCGGGGTCGCCCTCGACCAGCACGCTGCTGCCGCCCCGCCAGGCGTCCGCGAAGTCGAAGGAGACCGTCGGCCGCCTCCCGGGTGTGCGCACCACCCAGCGCCGCGAGGGCAGCAGGTCCTGGAGCCCGAGGTGGTTCCAGGGCGTGTCCGAGACGACGGCGCCCTCCTCGTACCAGCGCAGTCCGTGACCGGTGTTGAAGACGCTGGCGAACGGCAGCGAGGTGACCGTCGAGCGGTCCGCCACCGACACCGCCGGGGCGCGCCACGGGTCCGCGGCGTCGGGCCGGGACGGGTCGAGGGACCGTCCGCTCCAGAACCGGTCGTCGGCGGCGTGGAAGTCCCGCGGCGCGCGCCGGTCGGCGGGCAGCTGGTCGCGGGTCCACTCCGGCCGGTAGAAGCCGATCGAGGCGAGGTGCGGCTTGGCGGTCGGCACGATGGCGTCCCAGTCGACCGAGGTGTCCGACCCGTTCGACTCGACGTCGATCCCCGCCCACAACTCGTACGGGCTGCGCCCTAGTTGCGCGGCCCTGGTGCCGGAGGCGGCCAGGGTGGCGGCGCTCCACCGGAAGTCGACGAACAGATCGTCGGAGGCCTGGAAGAACGCCTGGTTCTGGCTGTTCAGGGCCCCCTGCCAGCCGACCGTGCCGTTGACGGTCATCGCGTCGTACCAGGTCACCCGCTGCCCCCTGGCCGCGGAGAGGGCTTTGAGCTCCGTGACGAAGCCGAGCATGGCGGTGCCGAGCGCGGTGTTGCCGCCGCCCGTCTCGGCGTTCACGAACCAGCCGTCGAAGCCGTACGCGGCGGCCACCGCGACGAGCTGGGCGGCGAGCGGGTGGTGCCCGGTCGCGTCCTTCCGGACGAGGTCGCGGGTCCACTCCAGGCGGCCGCCGTAGGCGGTGGGCGGCAGGAAGACGTTCCCGAGGACGGGCACGCCGTGCCGGTGGGCGGCGTCCACGATCGGCGCGTTCGGGGCCAGGATCAGGCCCTCGCCGGCCGAACCGCCCCAGAACACCAGTTCGTCCAGGTAGGCCCAATGGCTGAGGGCGTAGTAGTCGGCGGTGGCCGCGCCCTGTGAGGGGTTGCCCGCGGTGGGGCCGAAGGAGACCAGGGCCTGCACACGGGCCTGACCCGAGCGGGCGGTGGTGTTGGCGGGGGTCGGCGTGAAGCGGGGGGCGAGCGGCACGGAAGAGGCGTTGAAGGCGAGGTCGGGGTCGTCGGCGGCGCGCCAGCTCTTCAGGCTGCGCCAGGTGATGCCCGCCCCCGGACTGCCGGCGGGAAGCGAGTCCGGATACCAGTAGGAGGCGTACGGCGGGGCGGCGGTGGCCTGCGCGGGAGGGGCGGGCGTGGGCCGCGCCTCGGCGGGGGCGGTGGGCGTGGACCGTGCCCGCGCGGTGGCGGGGGCGGCCGGGAGCAGGGCGGCTGCCGTGCCGGCGATCAGGACGGTGCGTCTGGTGGGGTTCACGAGCGGGTGCCTCCGTGTGGGGTGGGGAGTACCTGGTCGGGAGTGACGGTTTCGGTGATGCCGCGGGCGGCGAGGTGTTCCTTGTCGTCGGCGCGGGTGTCGAGCACGGTGGTGGGGCGGACACCGTCGGCGACGAGCCGGAAGAACGCGTCGAAGACCGGTCCGCCGGGCGCGCAGCGGGGCCGGCGGGCCGGGTCGGCGGGCACGACGAGGGCCGTGCCGCGTACGTCCGGAGCCGGGTGCGCTTCCCGGGCCGACGCGGCGAGCACCCGGGCGAGGTCCTTGGGCCGCCGGTCGTTGGTCAGCAGGCCGAGGGTGTACTCCAGTTCGGGGAAGTCGGCGAGGCCGCGCGAGACGTCGTGGGAACACCACCAGGTGATGCCCCATAGATCGGGACAGTCGAGGGCGTTGCCGACGGTCGCCTCGGTGAAGGCGGCCGCGTGCTCGGCGGGCACGAGGGGCGCGGGCGCGCCGACCTCCTGGAGCCACACGGGCCGGTCCGGTTCCTCGGCCCAGGCCTTGCTCAGCTCCACCAGGTAGGCGGCGTGGTGCTCGGCCGGCACGGAGTCGCGGCCGTGTCGCTGGGCGGTGCCGTTGAACACCCAGGAGTGCACGGCCGTGACGGCACCGAGGCGGGCCGAGTGGGCGGGGGTGAAGGGCTGGTCCTCCTGGTACCAGGCGGCGTCGTACGAGGCGTGCAGGTGCGTGCGCCCCGGCGCACCCTCGGCACAGGCGGCCAGCAGCCGCACCAGCCACCGTTCGGCCTCGTCGGCGGTGATCCGGTCGGGGTCCGGGTGAGGGCCGGCGGCGAACTGGTTGATCTCGTTGCCGAGGGTCATGCCGAGGAAGTTGGGGCGGTCGGCGAGGGCCGCGGCGAGGGTGCGCAGATAGGCCGCCTGGCCGTCCACCACGTCCTCGGCGGTGAAGAGGTTGCGCCGGTGCCAGGTGCGGGTCCAGGCGGGGAGGAAGTCGAAGCTGCTCAAGTGCCCCTGCAGACCGTCGACGTTGACGTCCAGCCCGCGTTCGGCGGCCGCGTCGGCGAGGGCCACGAGCTGGTCGACGGCTCGGGGGCGGATCAGTGTGCGGTTGGGCTGGAAGTACGGCCACAGCGGGAAGACGCGGATGTGGTCGAGGCCGAGGGCGGCGATCGCGTCGAGGTCGGCGCGTACGGAGTCGAGATCGAAGTCGAGCCAGTGGTGGAACCACCCCTCGCTCGGGGTGTAGTTGACGCCGAAGCGCACGGCAGGGGGCATGCGGTGTCCTTGCTCCTTGCGGACGGGGAACGCGGGGGCTTCGCAAAGTGGCCGGGCGGTCGGGTCAGCCCTTGACGGCGCCCTCGCCTACCCCGCGGAAGAAGTAGCGCTGGAGGCAGGCGAAGAGGGCGATGAGCGGTGCCACGGCGATCACGGTGCCGGCGGCGACGAGCCGTTCGTCGTTGGCGAAGGTGCCGTGCAGGTAGTTCAGGCCGATGGTCAGGGTGAACCTGGAGGGATCGCTGAGCACGATCAGCGGCCACAGGAAGTCGTCCCAGGCGCCCATGAAGGCGAAGATGGCGACGACCGCGAGGGTGCCCTTCACCGACGGCAGGGCGATGCGCCGAAACCGCTGCCAGACGTCGGCGCCGTCGACGTAGGCGGCCTCCTCGATCTCGAACGGCAGGTTGCGGAAGGCGTTGCGCATCAGCAGGACGTTCATCGCGCCGACCGCACCGGGCAGCACGACGCCGATCAGCGTGTTGTTCAGTCCGAGTTCCCGCATGGTGGTGAACTGGGCGATGATGATGCCCTCGACGGGGACGAGCATCGCCAACACGAAGACCAGGGTGGCCACGCGCCTCCCGCGGTAGCGCAGCCGGGCCAGCGCGTACCCGGCGAGGGCCGAGCCGACGCAGTTGGTCACGACGCTCGCGCCGGCCACCTTCAGGGAGTTGAGGGCGTAGTCCCAGACGGGGATGGTGTCGGCGACCCGCTCGTAGTTGTGCAGGGTCGGATGGTTCGGCAGGAACCGGGGCGGCGAGCCGAAGATGTCCTCGGTGGGTCCCTTGAGGGAGGTGGACAGCTGCCAGAGGAAGGGGCCGACGGTGAGGGCGAGGACGACGAGCAGCAGCAGGTAGCGCAGGATCAGTTCGCCGGGCCGGACGCGGCGCCCGTGCTCGTCGGTGATCCGGCGTTCCCGGGGGGCGGCCCGGGAGGCCGGGTCGGCCGGACGCACGGGGGGCGTCTTCTCCACGACGCTCATGTCTCCTCCCTCCGGTCGGCGCGCAGCACGAGCAGCATGAGCGCGACGGTGACGACGAACACGACCACGGACAGGGCGGAGGCGTAGCCGACCCGGCCGGTCAGTCCGGTGCCGGTGCGCTGGACCAGCATGACGAGGGTGGTGTCCTCGCCGGCCGGGCCGCCGCTCGGGCCCGCCATCAGGTACACCTCGGAGAAGACCTTGAACGCGGCGACCGAGGAGAGGGCGGCGACCAGCACCATGGTGGAGCGCACGGCGGGCACCGTGACCGTCAGGAAGCGGCGGACCGCGCCCGCGCCGTCCACGGCGGCGGCCTCGTGCAACTCGCGCGGTACGTTCGCGAGCGCCGCCAGATAGATGATCATGTAGTAGCCGAGGCCCTTCCACACGGTCACCGCCATGGCGCTCAGCAGGAGCAGCCACTGGTCGCTGAGGAAGCCGACGCGGCCGATGCCCACGGCCTCAAGCAGCGAGTTGACCAGTCCGCGTTCGTCCAGCAGCCACACCCAGATCAGTCCGACGACCACGATGGAGGCGACGACCGGGGTGTAGAAGGCGGAGCGGAAGAAGGTGATGCCGGGGATGTTCTTCTGCACCAGCAGCGCGAGCAGCAGCGGCAGTATCACCAGGGCCGGTACGACACCGGCGATGTACAGCGTGCTGTTGCGCAGGCCCGTCCAGAACATGTCGTCGTGGAGCAGTTCACGGAAGTTGTCCAGGCCGACGAAGCGGCCGGGGACCAGGGTGCGGCGGTCGGTGAAGGAGTTCACCACGGTCGACACGAACGGGTAGAGCACGAAGGCGCCGGTGACCAGCAGCCCGGGGGCGGCGAACAGCCAGGGACTGGTGGGCAGTTGCCGCCGCACCCGGGTCGGGGCGGTGGGAGTGGGCATGGCGGTTCAGCCCTGCTGCTTCAGGAGCCGGTCGCAGGCCTTGACAGCGTTGTCGAGCGCTTCCCGGGGGCTCTCCTTGCCCTGCAGCGCCTTGGCCACCTCGTTGCGCAGCGCGGTCTTCATCTGCTCGCTGAACAGCACCGGCGTGTAGTTGACCGCGTTCTTCAGGGACTTGGCGGCGGCGACGCGCACCCGTGTCTCGTCGGTGCCGTCCTCCTTGGTGAAGTACGGGTCGTCGAGGGAGCCCGCGGTGCTCGGGAAGATGGCGACCTTCCTGGCGAAGGACATCTGGTTGCGGGCGTCGGTGACGAAGTGCGCGAAGGCGACGGCGGCCGGGGTGTGCCGGGTACGGGAGTTGACCATCACACCCATCACGTACATGTTGACGTGCCCGGTGCTGGTGATCTGGTCGGTGATCCCGATGTCCTTGTACAGTCCGGGCGCCTGCTTCTTGAAGTTGCCGAGGTCCAGGGCGCTGCCGGGGTTCATGGCGACGGCCTCGGTGAGGAACTTCTTCCCGGCCGACTCGGGGGTCGCGGTGAGCGCCTGCGGATCGAGTGCCTTGGCGTCGTACAACTGCTTGTACTTGGTGAGCAGTTCGACGCCCTTGCCGTCATCGAAGGCGAAGGCGGTTCCCTCCTTGTTCATCAGCGGCACGCCGTAGCGCCCGAAGTCCTCGATCGTGGGCACGTTGGCGAGCGTGGCGACCTTCCCGTCGCTCTTGCCCGCCAGCCGCAGGGCGTCGGCGAAGAGGTCGTCGTACGTCCTCGGCGGGGTGTCCGGGTCGAGTCCGGCCTTCTTGAACAGGGCCTTGTTGTAGAAGAGCGGCCCGGTGTTGAGGTACCAGGGGAAGGCGTACGTGCCGTTCAGGCCGGGCACCCGGTGGCTCGCCCAGGCCCCGTCCAGATACTCGGACCTGTGGGCACCGGCGGCCTTGTCGAGGTCGAGGGCCAGTCCGGCCTTGGCCAGCGGGGCGACCAGGTCCGGGGAGACGTTGACGACGTCGGGCAGGGTGCCGCCGGCCGCGTCGGCGCTGATCTTGTCGGCGTAGCCCTCGGCGGGCTGGTCGATCCACTTCACATGGGTGCCGGGGTACTTCTTCTCGAAGTCGGCTATCAGGCCCTCGAAGTACGGCTTGAAGTTGGCACGCAGGTTCCAGGTCTGGAAACTGATGTCGCCTTCGACCTTGCCCGAGGCGTCGGTGGAGCCGCCGCCGTCGCCGCCCGAGCCGCAGGCGCTCAGCGGCAGGAGGAGGGCGAGGAACGCGGCAGCGGCGAGGGGTCTGCGGTGGCTGGGCACGGTGAGACGGCTCCCTTGCGGTGTCGGCGGCTGTGACGCCAGCGACCTTGCCCGGGCCGTTTGGCGGAAGTCAATGCACAGGCGTCGGCTAAAGAAATCCCTTTTGCATTAGTGCAGGTGAGAGCGTTGCCTTGAGAGTGCTTGTCAACTTCACTAATGCGCTTTAGAGTTCCGGGACTCAAGCGCATTAGCTCCGTTCCGTGAAGAGACGAGGGATGACGTGGTCTCCAGGCGGTCACCGGTGCGCCGGCCGACGATGAAGGACATCGCGCGCCGCGCCGGCGTCTCCGAGAGCGCGGTGTCGTTCGCCCTGAACGGCCGCCCGGGCGTCTCCGAGACCACCCGGGCCCGGGTGCGCGGGGTCGCCGAGCAGTTGGGCTGGCGCCCCAGCACGGCGGCCCGCGCGCTGTCCGGCGAGGGCGCCGCCACGGTCGGGTTCGTCCTGGCGCGCTCTGCGGACACCCTCGGCGTCGACTCCTTCTTCCTGCAACTGGTCTCCGGTATCCAGGAAGTGCTGGCCGAACGCCATCTGGGCCTGCTCTTCCAGGTGGCGCGGGACGTGGCCGACGAGTGCGGGGTGTACCGGCGCTGGTGGGCCGAGCACCGGGTGGACGGTGTCCTGGTGGTCGACCCGCGCGCCGACGACCCGCGCCCCGCTCTTCTCGACGAACTCGGGCTGCCCGCCGTGGTGATCGGTGGCGCCCCCGACGACCGGCACCCGGGGCTGTCCACCGTGTGGGCGGACGACGCGGGCGCGATGGCCTCGGTGGTGGACGAGCTGACCGCCCTCGGCCACCGCCGGATCGTCCACATCGCCGGGCTGCCCGACCTCGCGCACACCCAGCGCCGGCTGAGGACCCTGCGTGCCGAGGCCGAGCGGCGCGGCCTGGGCGAGGTCCGCTCGGTGACCACCGACTACTCGGACGCCGAGGGCGCCGCCGTGACCCGACGGCTGCTGGGGGCCGCCACCGCCCCGACGGCGTTGATCTACGACAACGACGTGATGGCGGTGGCCGGTCTCTCGGTGGCGGCCGAACTCGGCCACCGGGTACCGGAGAACGTCTCCGTCGTCTCCTGGGAGGACTCGGCGCTGTGCCGTCTGGTCGAGCCCCGGCTGTCCGCGCTCTCCCGGGACAGCGCCGAGTTCGGCCGCACCGCGGCACGGGAGTTGACGGCCCTGCTGGACGGGGGTGCGGCACGGACGGTGCGGCTTCCGGTACCGCGCCTGACGGTCCGGGGCAGCACGGCCGCCGCCCGCGACGCCGGGCCGGCCCACTGAGAGCGCCGGGCCGCACGCCTGCCGTCGCGGGGCGGCCTCTCGACGGGGACGGTCCGGTCGTGCACAGTTCTCCCTACGCACCTTGATTCATACCGACGAGTAGCCGTCGCGCCGACCGACGTCGGGCGACGACCAGCCAGGGAGTGTCCGTTGAGCAACTGGGCCGGCCGGACCGCTGCCGAGATCGCCGCCGCCGTACGCGCCGGGGAGGTCACACCCCGCCAGGTGCTGACCGAGCACCTCGCACGGATCGAGCGGCTCGACGGCCGGATCGGGGCGTTCCGCAAGGTCCGCGCGCGAGCGGCGCTCGCCGAGGCCGACGAGGTCGCCTCCCGTGCCGGGCTGGCCGAACTGCCGCTCGCGGGCGTGCCGGTGGCTGTCAAGGACAACCTCGCCGTGCGAGGCGAGTCGCATCGCGACGGCTCCGCCGCCACCCCGGACACCCCGGCCGCGGACGACCATGTCACCGTGGCCCGGCTGCGGGCGGCCGGCGCGGTGGTCGTGGGCCTGACGAACGTGCCCGAGCTGTGTGTCTTCGGCACCACGGAGGGCGTGTACGGCACCGCCCGCAACCCGTGGGATCCGACGCGGACGGCGGGCGGCTCCTCCGGCGGCAGCGGGGCCGCGGTGGCCGCGGGACTCGTGCCGATCGCGCTCGGCAACGACGGCATGGGCTCGCTGCGCATTCCGGCCGCCAACTGCGGGCTGGTCACGCTGAAGCCGGGGCACGGGGTGATCCCGGCGGGGATCGGCAACGGCGACTGGTTCGGCATGTCCGAGAACGGCCCGCTGGCCACCACGGTCGAGGACCTGCGGTTGGTGTTCGGCGTCCTGGCGGGCGCCGACGCCGTCCGCACCCCGGAGCCGGCGCGGCGGAGGATCGCCGCCGCCGTGCGTAGCCCGCTGGCCGGGGTGAGCGTGAGCGGATCGTATACGACCGCGGTCCGGGAGGCGGCCGGGCTGCTGGCCGGGGCGGGACACCGCGTACGGCGGGCCGAGCCGCCGTACCCCCTGTCCCTGGGCGTGACCTCGCTGCGGTACTGGACGGCCGGAACGGCGGTGGACGCCGAGGGCCTGGACCGGTCGCGGCTGGCCCGGCGGACCCGGGTGCACGCGGCGGTGGGCCGGCGTTTCGTCCGCTCGGTCCGTGGCGGCGACGGCCGCGAGCGGCTGCGCGCCCGGCTGGCGCCCTTCTTCGCCGAGCACGACGTCCTGCTCACCCCGGCGCTGGCCCGGCGCTCCCCCGCGGCGGGACCGTGGCACGAGCGCGGCTGGCTGCGCAACGTCCTCGCCAACACCGCCTACTCACCGTTCACCCCACCGTGGAACCTGACCGGCTGGCCGGCGATGTCCGTGCCGTTCGGCACGCTGCCCTCGGGGGCGCCCTGCGCCGTACAGCTCGTGGGACGCCCGGGCGCGGAGGCCGAGCTGCTGGATCTGGCGGAGGAACTGGAGCGCCTGCGTCCGTGGCAGCGGACGGCTCCCGTGGCGGAGCGGGACCGCTAGCGCGCCCGCGCCGCGCCTGCCCTCGGCCGTGCCGGCCCCTGCCCTGATTCCCCCTGCCCCTGCCCCTGCCCCTGGGTTCCCCCTGATCCGGCCGGGCGCGGGGCCCGGCCGGCGGTGTCCGTGCCGACAGGGACGGGCGGATGCCACGCCCCCGCCATCGGCGATCGCGACGGATCCCGTCCGGCGTCAGTCGACGCTGGGCAGGATGTGAGGCTCGGCGAGGTCCTCCTCGTATCCCGCGAGGCGGATCGGGGCGGACCGGGCCCACACGTCGAGGCTGCCGAGCTCTCCGGGCCGCCGGCTCGCACGTTCGTTGCGTTCCTGGGGGAGATCGTCGCGATTCGTCTTCTCCGGTGTCACCGCGCACTCCTTATGTGTCGGGTCACCCTCGGGGCATACCGGACAGTCTGCGCTCCGGCACTCGTCGCCCGCTCGGGTCTGGATGGAAAGCCAGTTCGGACGCGGTGGCGCCGGTGTCTCATTGTCGGAGAGGACGGTGGTGAACCGCCTCGCCCCGGCACGGACGATGGGTGTGGGTGGGACCCCGTACTGCTGTCCGTCTACTCCAGATTAACCAAATGAGCAGAGGTCCGCTCGATAGGGAGTGCAAACAAGCTGTAACTTGTGCGCGTCACCCACCCCCTCAATGCACCCCAATATGCAGCCATTTGTAACAAACCGCATCACTCGCGCACAGGAGTGAATCACCCGGTCGGCCTACACGACCGAACGCTGCTTCGACCGCGCGGTGCGGTTCAAACGCCGTTGGCCGGGCCGCAAGCTCGCCATGCTCTGCTGGCGCGGGCAACGGCCGTCTCGCGGAAGGACTGAAGCATGGAGCCGCGCAGCGTCGAGGAGCTGATGGATCTGCTGTACGCCGGACCGCACCGACACGCGCTGCGGACGGCCGCGCTGCTGCGCCGCGCCCGGCCCGCCGACAAGGAACTCCAGGTGGCGGGGTTGGTTCGGGGCGTCGGGCCGGTGCTGAACCCGGGCGGCGACGGGCCGGCGCGCTCCCGGAGCGCGGCGGACGCGGTGCGCTCCCTGCTCGGGGAGCGGGTGTCCCGGCTGGTGCGCGGGGACACGAACCCCTGCGACGACGATGCCCTGCGGCTGCGCCAGGCGGACGAGGAGGGCCGCACCGGCGGCTTCGACGCGGGCGTGCTGGAGGACTGGCGTACAGTCCTCGAACTGGTCGCGGCCCGCAACTCCCGCCTGGGGGCGGTGGACTGACGACCCCACACCCCCCGCGACCGGCCGGACACGGGTCACCGGGGCCCCGGCACCGCGCTCCCGGGGCCCCGCCACACCCCGTGGCTCACCACTTGCCGGGCGCGTAGTCCTTCAGGAAGACGCCGTACAGGTCCTCGCCCGCCTCACCGCGCACGATCGGGTCGTACACGCGCGCGGCGCCGTCGACCAGGTCGAGCGGGGCGTGGAAACCGGCCTCGGCGAGGCGCAGCTTGTCGTAGTGGGGGCGTTCGTCGGTGATCCAGCCGGTGTCCACCGAGGTCATGAGGATGCCGTCGGTGCGGAACATCTCCTCGCCGCTGGTGCGCGTCACCATGTTCATCGCGGCCTTGGCGGCGTTGGTGTTCGGGTGGCCGGCGCCCTTGTAGCCGCGCGCGAAGACACCCTCCATGGCGGAGACGTTCACGACGTACGCCCGCCCGCTCGCCGCCTTCCTCGCGGCGTCGGCCATGACCGGGCGGAGACTGCCGATCAGGACGAACGGCGCCGTGTAGTTGCACAGCTGGGTCTCGAGCAGCTCCACCGGGGAGATCTGCTCGATCGTCTGCACCCAGGTGTTGGTGTCGACGACGTCGGGAACCAGGCCGCCCGCGTCGATGGCGGTGCCGTCGAGGTGCCGGGCGACGCTGGCGTTGCCCGCGACCAGGGCGAGGTCGGCCACCCGCTGCGCGTCGAGGCCGCTGGTGCCCAGCGGCAGCGCGGCCAGACCGTCGACCGCGCCCGAGTTGAAGGCGCCGATGACGTGGTGGGCGGGGAGTTCCCCGGCGGGCAGCGCGGCGCTCTCGCCCTCGACCAGGGCGGCGTAGGCGGAGGGCAGACGGCGCACGGTCTGCGTGGCGTTGTTGATCAGGATGTCCAGCGGTCCCGCCTCGGCGACCTGCTCTGCCAGGGCGACGGCCTGGGCCGGATCGCGCAGGTCGATCCCGACGATCTCCAGCCGGTGCATCCAGTCCGCCGAGTCCTCCATCGCCTTGAAGCGGCGGATGGCGTCCTTGGGGAACCGCGTGGTGATCGTCGTGTGCGCGCCGTCGCGCAGCAGCCGCAGCGCGATGTACATGCCGATCTTGGCGCGGCCGCCGGTGAGCAGGGCACGCTTGCCGGTGAGGTCCGCGCGCGCGTCCCGCTTGGCGCGGTTCTGGTCGGCGCATTTCGGGCACAGCTGGTGGTAGAAGTAGTCGACCTCGACGTAGCGCTGCTTGCAGGTGTAGCAGGAGCGCGGGCGCTGGAGTATGCCCGCGATGCGGCCCTCGTCGATCTTGGAGGACGGCAGGAGGCCCTCGGTCTCGTCGTCGATGCGCTCGGCGGAGCCGGTGGCGGTGGCCTCCGTGACGGCGCGGTCGTGGGCGGTCTTGGCGGCCCGGCGCTCCTGGCGGCGGCGCTGCTTGACCGTGCGGTAGATGCCCGAGGTGGCCCGGCGCACCGTGATCGCGTCGGGGTGGTCGACGTCGAGCCGGTCCAGCTCCTCCAGGACGCTGAGACAGACGGCCAGGCGTTCCGGGTCGATACCGGGCCCGTGGACCAGCTCGTCCATGGAGGCGTCCGTGGGGACGTCCATGGGGACCTCCATGGACGCAGACCCGTCCTCTGTCACCGTCATCGCGCTGCCGCTTCCCTGATCACCCGCGCGGCGCTCCGACTCGCGACCGCTTTCGAACGGCGAATTTTACGGAGCGGCGGGCCCGGGAGCCAAACCCGGCCGCCTTCGGTGATCGAACCAGGGCCGCCGTCGGGGCCGGGGCCCGGCCCCGACGGCGGCCGGTGCTCACCCGTCGCAGGCGACGAGCAGGGTCTCCACCTCCTGGGACACCGCCCGGGCGAACACGTCCAGGTCCGGCACGGCGCGCGCGTCGGCGACCAGCCCGTAGTGCACACGGCCGCGGTACGTCGAGATCGCGACCGCCAGCGACTGGCCGGGGGCCAGCGGGGCCAGCGGATAGACCTCGGTCAGTTCGTGGCCGCCGAGCCGCAGGCCCAGTCCGGGCAGCGGCACGCTGGTGACGAGGATGTCGAACCAGAGCCGGGCGGCCTGCCCGACGAGCGGGCCGCCGAGCCGGTGGCCTAGGGCCGGCACGTGGTCGGCGAGCAGCGCGACGGCGCCCGCGCCCCGGTTGGGTCCCGCGTCCTTGTTGCGGACCATCGCGGCGCGCACGGTCGCCAGGCGGCCGAGCGGGTCGGGATCGTGGACCGGAAGCGGTATCAGGTACCCGGAGAGCCGGTTGCCCTGCGGCTGGGCGGTGCGCGGCCGACGCCGGGACACGGGGATGAGGGCGCGGGGCGCCACCCCCGCGCTGCCGTCGCCGCGCTCGTCCAGCCAGCGGCGCAGCGCACCGGCGACCACGGCGATGAGCACGTCGTTGACGGTGCCGCCGACGCTCTTGCGCACGCGGTGCACGTCGTCGATGTCGAGGACGACCCCGGCCGTGCGGCGGGTGCCGCTGGGCGCGGAGGTCAGCGCCGAGGACGGGCGCATCCCGAGCGTGGACCTGGCCAGGGACGCCCCGATGTCCAGGGCCCGGCCCACGTCGGACAGCGCGCCCCTGACCAGGTCGGGGACGAGGGCGGGCAGCCGGCGCACGTCCGGGAGCAGGCCGCGGGGCGGTTCGGGGGCGCGGGGCGCGCGTTCGGGCAGGTCCACCGGGTCCAGGACGCCGGCGGCGAGCTTGAGGGCGCGCAGTCCGTCGGCGAGGGCGTGGTGGAACTTGAACAGCACCGCGAAGGACACCCCGTCCTCGCCGGGCAGCACATGCGCCTCCCAGGGCGGCCGGCCGCGCTCCAGCGGCCGCTCCATCAGGCGCCCGGCGGCCGCGTGGAAGTCGGCGGTCGGGGCGTGCAGCCGCACATGGTCGAGCGGGTCGAAGTCCGGGTCGGTCTCGCGGGCCGCGCCGCCGAAGGCGAGCGGCTGCCAGACGTCGCGGATGCGCATGCGCAGACCGGGTACGGCGGCGGCCCGGGCGGCGAGCAGGTCGGCCGCGTGGGCCCCGGCGGTGGGCGAGTGCGCCCCGAAGACGCCGAGCGCTCCGAGGTGCATCGGATGCCGGTCGCACTCCATGTTCCAGAAGGCCAGGTCGAGAGGAGCGAGCAGATCGGGAGTCAAGGGCTTGCCTCGCGCGTCGACGACGGGGGGGGATCTGCAGTCAATCTCCGCCAGTCGATTACGGTCAAGTACAATCAGGCTACGGACAGTTAACAGCGGATTACGTCCCCGCCCCGGGCCGGGGCGGGAGCGGGGGGACGGGCCAGGTCATCTCAGTACCGGCTGCTCCGCCCCCGGTGCCGTACCCCACTCAGACGGGCGCGGGCCGACCGTGAACGCGAGCGAGCGCAGGGTGCGCAGCCCGCCGGTCGTCAGATAGGTCCGGCCGTGCGGCCTGCCGTCGGTGTGGACGGCCTGGATGTACCGGGCGTCGGCGGAGGTGCCGGGCGCGGTCACCGTCAGCTCGCCGTTCGGCCAGTAGCGCCGGTCGAGGGTGAGGCGGACGCGGTCGAAGACCGGGGTGGACAGCCCCCAGGTGTCGTAGCCGGGCTGGATCGGGAACAGACCGATGGACGACAGCACGTTCCAGGCGGACATCGTGCCGAGGTCGTCGTTGCCGGTCATGCCGGTGGGACCGTCGGTGAACAGGGTCAGTGCCGCGTGCACCACGTCCGTGGTCTTCCAGGGCTGGCCGGTGGCCAGATAGGTGTACGGGGCGGTCAGGTCGGGCTCGTTCTGCGGGTTGTACACGGCCGCGTTGTAGTACGCGTACGGGTCGCCGTGCACCCACACCTCGCGGGCGGTGCGCGCCGGGTCGGCGAGCAGCCGGTCGTAGGCGAAGAAGGAGTCCAGCCGGGCGTTGGCCGCGCGCTTGCCCCCGATCAGGCCGACCACGCCGGGCAGGTCCTGCGGGACGAGCCACTGGTACTGCCAGGCGGTGCCCTCGTGGAAGCCGGTGCCCCGGGCCGGGTCGGGCGAGCCGACGAAGGCGCCGGAGGCGTCACGGGCGCGGAAGAAGCCGGTGGCGGGGTCGAAGATGTTCCGGTAGTTGCGCGACCGGGCGGCATAACGGGCGGCGTCGCGCTCGTGGCCCAGGCCGCGGGCCATCTGGGCGAGCATGGCGTCGGCGAGCGCGTACTCCAGGGTGACGGAGGCGCCGTGGTGGTAGTCGGAGTCGCCCATCTTGGCGTAGGGCCGGCCCGCGACGTAGGGCGCAAAACCCTGGGCCAGATACTCGGCGTTGGCCTCCCGGCCGACGCCCGGGTACCCGGCGGGCGGCACGCCGTCGGCGTTCTTCCGCAGCGCGCGGTAGGCGCGCTCCTCGAACCCCTTGAGCAGGCCCATGTGGTAGGCGGTGGTCAGGAACGGGGTGACCGGGTCGCCGCTCATGATGTTCGTCTCGACCGGGCCGTAGCCCCACTTGGGCAGCCAGCCGCCGTCCTCGTCGATCGCCACCACCGACCGGGCCATGTCCCGTGCCTCGCGCGGCGCGAGCAGCGCGAGGAGCTGGACCTGGGTGCGGTAGGTGTCCCACAGCGACCAGTTCTGGTAGTACGTGAAGCCGTCGGCGCGATGGGTGCGGCGGTCCCAGCCGGTGTAGCGGCCGTCCGCGTCGCTGCCGACGTTGGGCGCGAGGAACGACCGGTAAAGCGAGGAGTAGAAGGTGCGCCGCAGCGTGGGCGTGCCGCCCTGGACGCTCACGTCGGCGAGCCGGCGCTCCCACTCCTTACGCGCCCCCTGCCGCACGGCGTCGAAGGACCGGCCACCCTCGGCGCGCAGATTGCCGGCGGCGCCGCGTGCGTCGACGTACGACAGGGCGGTGGTCGCCTCCACGGTCCGGTCCTCGGTGGTGTCGAAGCGCAGATAGGCGCCGCCGTGTCCGCTCCGGGAGCCCGGGGTGACGGTCGAGCCGTCCCAGGTGCCGTAGGCGGTGAAGGGCCGGCTGAAGCGGGTGATCGTGTAGACCGTGTAGGGGCCGGTGTCCCGGCAGAAACCGTGGCCGGTGATCTCGGTGCGTACGGTGCGGTCGTCGAGGATCTCCACGGTGCTGCCGGCCGCCTTGTGCAGTGACTGGGCCGCGTTCAGCAGGACGTTGGCCTTGCGGGTGGCGGGGAAGGTGTAGCGCTGCACGCCGGTGCGCCGGGTCGCGGTCAGCTCGGCACGGATGCCGGAGGCGAGGCCCACCCGGTAGTAGCCGGGGCTCGCCTCCTCGTCCTCGTGGGAGAAGGCGGCCGCGTACTGGGCGTAGTCCGTCCGCGTGACGTCGCCGGTGGTGGGCAGTGCGGGCAGGTCACCGCCGATGCGGCAGCCGACGCCAGAGAGGTGGACCAGGGAGAAGCCGCGCACACGGTCCTGCGTGTAGTCGTAGCCCGTGCTGTGCCCGGTGTCCGGGGAAAGCTGCACCATACCGAAGGGCACGGCCGCGCCGGGAAAGGTGTTGCCCTCGTTCTGGCTCCCGATGAAGGGGTTGACCAGGTCGGTGAGGTGGCCGTCGGTCCGCTCGGCGGCCGCCACGGCGGGGGTGGCGATCAGCGCGGACGCCGTCATCACCCCGGCCAGGCACAGCCGCGTGCGCCGGGTCCCTCTCATCTCGGATGACCTCCGCAGGTTCGACATCGTTGCCTGCATCCTGAGGGGCGAACGACGTAAACCCGGGCATCCCACGACGTTTTCGCGAAACGCGTCGTGCCGCGGGGCGGTCCGGCGGCGGCCCGACGGCCCCACCGGGGCGCCCCCCGCGGCGTCTCCGGCGCCTCCTACGGCACCCGCTGGCCCTTGCCCAGGGCGATGACCCCGCTCTTGGAGACGGTGTACAGCTCCGCGTCGCGGTCCGGGTTGACGCCGATCGTGGCACCGGGCGGCACCTCGACGTTCTTGTCCAGCACGGCACCCCTGACCACCGCGCCCCGGCCGACGCGCACGTTGTCGTGCAGCACCGAACCCTGTACGACCGCGCCCGGGTCCACCCGTACACCCGGCGACAGCACGGACCGGGTGACCTGACCGCGGATCAGGCAGCCCGCGCTGATGATGGACTCGCTCGCGATGCCGCCCGCGCTGAAGCGGGCCGGGGAGAGCTGGCCCGAGTGGGTGTAGATGGGCCACTGGCGGTTGTAGAGGTTGAACGCGGGGCGCTCGGCGATCAGGTCCATGTGTGCCTCGTAGTAGGCGTCCAGGGTGCCGACGTCCCGCCAGTAACCCTGGTCGCGGGTGGTCTCGCCGGGGACGTGGCTGTCGCTGAAGTCGTACAGCTGCGCCTCGCCGCGCGCGGTGAGCTGGGGCAGGATCGAACCGCCCATGTCGTGCGCGGACTGGCTGTCCTCGGCGTCCCGTTGCAACGCCTCGATCAGGGCCTTGGTGGTGAAGAGGTAGTTGCCCATCGAGGCGAACACCCGCTCGGGGTCGTCGGCCAGTCCGGGCGGGTCGGCCGGCTTCTCCAGGAAGCGCTCGACGGAACGGCCGTCCCGGCCGGGTGTGATCACCCCGAAGGAGGAGGACTCCGAGCGCGGCACCCGGATGCCGGCCACCGTCACGCCCGCGCCGCCCTCGATGTGCTGCCGGAGCATCTGCCGCGGGTCCATGCGGTACACGTGGTCGGCGCCGAACACGGCCACGTAGTCCGGCTGTTCGTCGTGGATCAGGTTCAGGGACTGCAGGATCGCGTCGGCGCTGCCCAGGTACCAGCGCGGGCCGAGCCGCTGCTGGGCCGGGACCGGGGTGACGTAGTTGCCGAGCAGGCTGGACATCCGCCAGGTGGTGGTGATGTGCCGGTCCAGCGAATGGGACTTGTACTGGGTCAGCACACAGATCCGCAGGATGTCGGCGTTGACCAGGTTGGAAAGGACGAAGTCGACCAGGCGGTACGTGCCGCCGAAGGTGACCGCGGGTTTCGCCCGGTCCGCGGTGAGCGGCATCAGACGCTTGCCCTCCCCGCCCGCCAGCACGATCCCGAGAACCGAAGGCCCTCCACGACGCATCGCCGCTCCCCTCACCCTGGATGAACCATGGATGCCCCGCGCGGGCCGGACTAAGCCTGTTCGACGATCTTCTCGTACAGCCCGGCCGTGCGTCGGGCCACCGCGTCCCAGCCGAACTCGCCCACCGCGCGCTCCCGTCCGGCCTCCCCCATCCGCCGGGCCTGCCCGGGGTCCGCGAGAACGGTGTCCAGGGCCCGCGCCAGCCGCCCTTCGAAGTCGTCGTCCACGTCGACCAGCAGGCCGGTACGGCCGTCGTCGACCACCTCGGGGATACCGCCCACCCGGGACGCGACGACGGCCGTGCCGCAGGCCATCGCCTCCAGGTTGACGATGCCGAGCGGCTCGTACACCGACGGACAGGCGAAGACGGCCGCGTGCGTGAGCAGTTGGATCACCTCGGGGCGCGGCAGCATCTGCGGGATCCAGACCGCACCCTTGCGGACCCGGCACAACTCCTCGAAGAGCGCGCGGAACTCGCGTTCGGTCTCCGGGGTGTCCGGGGCGCCCGCGCACAGGACCACCTGGGCACCGGGGTCGATCTCCCGTACGGCGCGCAGGAGATGGGGGACGCCCTTCTGGCGGGTGATCCGGCCGACGAACAGGACGTAGGGGCGGCCCGGGTCGATGCCGTGCCGGACGAGGGCGTCGGTGCCGTGATCCGGCCGGTACAGGTGGGTGTCGATGCCGTTGTGCACGACGTGCACCCGGGCCGCGTCGAGAGCCGGATAGCAGGCGAGGACGTCCTCGCGCATGGCTCCGGAGACGGCGATCACCGCGTCGGCGGCCTCGATCGCGGTGCGCTCCGCCCAGCCGGACAGCGCGTATCCGCCGCCGAGTTGCTCCGCCTTCCAGGGCCGCAGCGGCTCCAGCGAGTGGGCGGTCACCACGTGCGGGACGCCGTAGAGCAGCTTGGCGAGATGACCCGCGAGATTGGCGTACCAGGTGTGGGAGTGGACGAGTTCGCGGCCCTTGAGGGCGGCGGCGATGGACAGGTCCACGGAGAAGGTGCGCAGCGCGTCGTTGGAACCGTCGAGAACGGCCCAGGGCCGGTGGCGGACGACACCGGCGGCGCGCCCCTCCCCCCAGCTGTGCACCTCCAGATCGACCAGGGCGGACAACTCCCGCGCCAGGAACTCCACATGGACACCCGCGCCGCCGTACACGTCCGGGGGGTACTCCCGGGTCAGCAGTCCCACTCGCACCCGACAACTCCCTCGTCACGGCGGAAGATTCGCCTTCATGGTCACCCAGATACGCCGTGCGGGGAAGAGCCCGGCGGCCGGACGAAGCAGCAGTCGCCGCAGACCCCGCCGCCCGGGACCCGGTAGTACAGACAGCAACTGCGGCGGCGGAAGACGGCTCCGGCACGGATGCCGGTGGAGCGCAGCAGGGGGTGGGCGAAGAGGTCGTCGGTGAGGGCGCGGGCCCGGTCCGCCGCGTCGGTGCGGCCGTTCGCGCGCCCCCAGCGGTCCAGTTCGCGGGCCGCGCCGGCCAGCGCCGACCCGGCGTTGCCCCACAGCAGACCCGCCGCGACGCCGTAACGCGCCCGCACGGCGGCCCCCAGGGGTTCCAGGTGGCCGTGCAGCACCGTGTCGGCGAGGCCGGCCGCGTCGCCGGGCAGCGGACGCCCCTCGGCGAGCCACAGGTCGTCGGGGGCGGAGGCCGAGGGGTCCCAGCGCAGCAGGCGGGGGTCGAGGTCCGGCAGCCGGCCGTACAGCACCGCGCAGCCGAGGGCCACCGACCACAGCCGGGCGGCCAGCCCTTGATGCGCGACGGAGGCGGCGACCCTCGGCTCCGCGGTGCCGAGCCGGCCCGCGACCGTCTCGACGCGCAGGGCCAGCGGGTCGCGGCGGGCGCCGGCCGGGGCGGGCCGGTGGGCGTCCGCGAGGCTCGGCAGATCCGCGGGATCCGGCGCGGCGGCCACCCCGGCCGGAGTCGGGGCCGCGGTTGGGCGGGTGCGCAGGACGAAGAAGCCGCCGAGCGGGCGGAGTGCGGTGAGGCCGGGGTCGAGGTCCACGGGCAGCATCTGTACCAGGCCGGTCCGCGGGCCGGAAATCCGGGTCGGCCCGGGGGCAGCACCCCTCTCAGGGATGATCGCACCGCCGGTGTACTCCATCGGCAGTAGGACGCATTGTGTGCTCAGGGACGACGACGGAAAGCCCGCGGGCGGGCAGAGTGTCGGGCATGGAAGCCGACCGCCCGCCGCGCCGGGCCCCGGGCCCCTGCCGTCCGCAGGGCCGGGGGCCCCGCCCCCCGCGAGGGAGACGCCGATGAGCGCCCTCGCGGTGTCCGTGCTCCTGTCGTTCGTCTCCGCCCTCGCCTACGCGGGCGGAGCGATCGTGCAGGAGCAGGTGGCGGTGTCCTCCCCCGACAGCGCCTACCTGCCGCTGCGCCGGCCGAGTTGGTGGGGCGCGTTGGCGCTCAACGGCCTCGGTGGTGTGCTGCACGCGGTGGCGCTGGCCTACGGCCCGCTCAGTCTCGTCCAGCCGCTCGGCGCCCTGACCATAGTCTTCGCGCTGCCGATGGCGGCGCTGTTCGTCGGCCGCAAGGCCGGGCCGACCGCCTGGCGCGGCGCCCTGATGGCGACGGTCGGGCTGGCCGTACTGCTGTCCCTGGTCGGCTCCTTCGCCGCGCACTCCCTGGACGGCGCCCAGCGGGTGGCGGCCGGACTCGTCACCGGTGGCGCGGTCGTGGCGCTGATGTGCGCGGCCCGGGCCGCGCACCGGCACCCGGTGGTGCGCAGCGTGCTGCTCGCCACCGCCTCCGGCACCGCCTTCGGCATGTCCTCGGTGTTCACCAAGACCGTCGCCGTCGACTGGACCCTGGGCATCGGCCTCGGCGAGCTGCCCTCCCTCGCGGTGATCGCCCTGTTCGCCGCCGCCGGGGTGCTGCTGTCGCAGGCCTCCTACCGGGGCGGTGGGCTCGCCGCCCCGCTGGCCACGCTCACGGTGGTCAATCCGGTGCTGGCCGCCGCGGCAGGCATCGTGATGTTCGGCGAGACGTTCCGGTACGGCAGCACGGGCACCGTACTCGCCCTGAGCTGCGGTGTGGTGGCGGCGGGGGGCCTGATCATGCTGACGACCGAGCGGATGGAGGGCACACCGACAGCCGCGGGCACGGCGGGCCACGCGGGGACCCGGGCTCCGGCGGGCGCGGGGAACGCCACGGGCGGGGGGACTCCCACCGCGCCCGGGTCCGCGTCCACCGCCGCCTCACCCGATTCCGGTTCCGCCGCCGCGTCCGAGCCGACCGCCCCGGCGGGCACACTCCGTACCGTGCCGCAGCAGCGACCGGCGGCGGACGCCGACGAGACGGGCGGAGCGAATCGCCCGGAGCCGGCCTCGGCAGACGACGGCCACGGCGAAGCAGCCCTTCGGGAGCCGGCCACCGGGCCCGTTCCCGGCGCGCCGCTCGCACCGCGCCCGGACGGCGCCGAGGCGGGCGAGGGCGGCGTGCGGTACGCCGACCATGCCGGCCTCGTGCTTCCCGTGCCGGGTACGGTGTTTCCCCTCGGCCTTCATGTGCCGGTGCCCGACCGGGACCGGCACCGGCCGTGTGTCACATCCTGACGCCGCCGGCCCGCAGATAGGCGAGCGGGTCGATGTCCGAGCCGAAGCCGGGTCCGGTCCGCACCTCGAAGTGCAGATGCGGGCCCGTGACGTTGCCGGTGGCACCGGAGCGGCCGAGGCGCTGGCCCGTGCCGACGCTCTGGCCGACCCGCACGGAGATGGCCGACAGATGCGCGTACTGCGTGTAGTGGCCGTCGGCGTGACGGAGCACCACCTGGTAGCCGTAGGAGCCGCCCCAGCCCGCCGAGACCACCTGCCCGGTCTCGGCCGCCCGCACGGAGGTGCCGGTGGGCACGAGGAAGTCGATGCCCGTGTGGTAGCCCTTCGACCAGTGCGAGCCGGCCACGTGGTAGCCGGTGCCGATGGGCGCGGTCACCGGCGCGACGAGCGAGTGGCCGGTGGGTGAAGGGTGCCGCGGGGCGGTCTTCCTCTCCGCGGGGGTCTTCCTCTTCGAGGGCGACTTCTTCGGTGTTCCGGTCGTGGTGTGGGTGTTGCCCGGCGCGGCGCCGGAGGTGCGCAGGTCGAGGCGCTGGCCCGGCAGGATCAGGTCGGGATCGGCGCCGATCGTCGCCCGGTTCCCGGCGTACAGCCCGCGCCAGCCGCCCCGGACCCGGTGGCCGTCGGCGATGCCGGAGAGGGTGTCGCCGTGCACCACCGTGTACATCTCGGCCCGGCCCGCGCGGGACTGCGGGGTGGTCTGCGGTCGCACGTCCTGCGCCGGGGCGGCCTGCGCGGCACGGGTGCGCGTGCCGCTCTTCGCGGGGTGCGTGGCGGCGTCGTCGGGGTGCGCACCGGGTTCGGCGTCGCCCCGCGTCAGCCCGGCCTGCACCGAGCACACCGGCCAGGCTCGCGGCCCCTGTCCGCCGAGCACCTTCTCGGCGACGGCGATCTGCTGGCCCCGGCTCGCCAGGTCAGCGCGCGGCGCGTACCGGGCGCCGCCGTACGCCTCCCAGGTGGACTGGGTGAACTGCAGCCCGCCGTAGTAGCCGTTGCCGGTGTTGATGGCCCAGTTGCCGCTGGATTCGCAGGCGGCGACCTTGTTCCAGGTGGCCGCGTCGGCGGCGTCGGCGCTGCCGGCGGCGACCAGTGGGAGGGCGAGTCCGGCACCACCCGCCGTGACCGTGAGCGAGGCGCGGTTGATCCTGTTCGGCTGGTACCGGCGGTGCCGGCCGCGTACGGCCATGTCCGACTTCCCCTCGACATGCGTCAGGAGGGGCAAAAGTAAGCGCGGCGAACAGGCCATGACAAGACGACAATTCGGCCTTGCGTCCGCGTCAAGTGGCCGGTAACGGACGCTCCTTGCGCGGGATCGCCGAAGACTGAGGCTCAAGGCGCTCCCGCCGCGTAATCAAGGCTGGCGGGTCGGATGTGCGCTCGCCGAAGCGGCACGTCAGGATGGGCGAGGGCCCGTACTGACGGAGCCGTAGTCACGAGGCAGCTAGGGAGCAGGCGGTATGAGCACTTCAGCGCAGATCGGCGTCACGGGACTCGCGGTCATGGGCCGCAACCTCGCCCGCAACTTCGCCCGCAACGGCTACACGGTCGCCGTGCACAACCGTACGGTCTCGCGGACGAAGGCGCTGGTGGAGGAGTTCGGGCAGGAGGGCGACTTCATCGCGGCCGAGTCGGCCGAGGACTTCGTGGCCGCGCTGGAGCGTCCGCGCCGGCTCGTCGTCATGGTCAAGGCGGGTGACCCGACGGACGCGGTGATCGAGGAGTTCGCGCCGCTGCTGGAACCGGGCGACATGATCATCGACGGCGGCAACGCGCACTTCGCGGACACCCGGCGCCGGGAGCGGGAGCTGCGCGAGCGCGGCATCCACTTCGTCGGGACCGGTATCTCCGGCGGCGAGGAGGGCGCGCTGCACGGGCCGAGCATCATGCCGGGAGGCTCGAAGGAGTCGTACGCCTCCCTGGGGCCGATGCTGGAGAAGATCTCCGCGAAGGCGTCGGACGGCGCCCCCTGTGTCACGCACTGCGGCCCCGACGGCGCCGGGCACTTCGTGAAGATGGTCCACAACGGCATCGAGTACGCCGACATGCAGCTGATCGGCGAGGCGTACCAGCTGCTGCGCGACGTGGCCGGGTACTCCCCCGCGCAGATCGCGGAGATCTTCCGCACCTGGAACACGGGCCGGCTGGACTCCTACCTGATCGAGATCACCGCCGAGGTGCTCTCCCATGTGGACCAGGCGACCGGTAAGCCGTTCGTGGACGTCGTCGTCGACCAGGCCGAGCAGAAGGGCACCGGCCGCTGGACGGTGCAGATCGCCCTGGACCTGGGCGTACCGGTGTCCGGTATCGCCGAGGCGGTCTTCGCGCGCTCCCTGTCCGGCCACGCGGCGCTGCGCGAGGCCTCGCGCGGGCTGGCAGGCCCGACGCCGTCCGCGCTGAGCGAGTCGGAGGCGGCGGCCTTCGCGGACCGGGTGGAGCAGGCGCTGTACGCGTCCAAGATCGTGTCGTACACGCAGGGCTTCCACGAGCTCGCGGCGGGCAGCGAGGAGTACGGCTGGGACATCGACCTCGGTGCCGTCTCCTCGATCTGGCGCGGCGGCTGCATCATCCGGGCGGCGTTCCTGGACCGCATCCGCGCCGCGTACGACGCCCGCCCCGACCTGCCGAGCCTGCTGTCGGACGAGACGTTCGCGCGGGAGATCGCCGGGGCGCAGGACGACTGGCGCGAGGTGCTGATCGCGGCGACGCGGCAGGGCGTGCCGACGCCGGGCTTCGCGGCGGCGCTGGCGTACTACGACGCGCTGCGCGCGGAACGGCTGCCGGCGGCGCTCACGCAGGGGCAGCGGGACTTCTTCGGCGCGCACACCTATCGCCGGGTGGACCGGGACGGCGCGTTCCACACGCTGTGGGGCGGCGACCGGTCGGAGGTACCGGCCTGACCCGGGCACCGGGTGCCTGAGGAAGGCGCGAGGCGCGCGGGCGCGGGCGAGCGTGCGGCGGCTGTTCCGCCGGGCCGTCCGCGCCCCCGCCGTGTGGTGCCGGGTGTGGGGTCTCAGTTCTCAGGTGAGGGGTGGACCCGGCTCGGGATTGGGCACCGGTTCCGGTCCGGGCGGGACCGGTGAGGGCGAGGGCTCCGGCGGACCGGGGGCCGGTGGTGCCGGGGGCGGCGTCGGGTCGGGGCCCGGTGCCGGCGGCGTGGGGCCGGGGCCGGGGCCCGGCGGGCTTGGCTCCGGGCCGGGCTGCGGGGGCGGTACGGGGCTCGGGTACGGATCCGGCGGAGTGGGGCCGGGTCCCGGCGGGGCGGGGTCGGGGTGCGGGATCGTCATCGTTGTCCTCCGGGCAGTCGGTGATCGTCGCCACTGGACTACTCCCCCGCCTACCCGACGGCCGCTCCCGCACTCACCCGACGGCAGCACGTGCCGAGCGCGCCTCGACCGATCGAGGGTCCGGGCGCGGCACGCCTCACTCGTCGCTCGGTCAGAACCGGTCCGGGTGGGCCCGCAGCCAGTCCTCCGCGGCCGCGATCAGCCGCGGGTCGGCCGCCGGCGCCACGTCCGGGTGGCGTTCGGCCCACTTGACGACGTACGGACAGAGCGGAGCCACCGGGACGCCCTCACGCTCGGCGAGGGCGTACAGCTCCCGGGCCAGGGAGCCGGCGATGCCCTTGCCCTCGTGGGCCGGCTCCACGATCGTGTGGACCGGGACCAGGGCGCGCGCCGGCGACTCCAGGACGAAGTACTCGATGCGGCCGACGACTTCACCGGCGTCGACGGCCTCCAGACGGCCCGCAGCCCGGTTGTCGCGGATCTCGATCTCGCTCATGGACACACGCTCCTGGTCCTGGTTCCGGTACCGCTTCTGGTCCAGCCCCGCTGGTCAGGCCCGCACGGCCTGCGGGCTGCGTTGCTGGTCGGAGCCGGGGACCGGCTCGGAGGGGTCGGCGCCGAGGGACACGATCCGGTTGCCGGCGTCGACGTGCACGACCCGTGGCCGCAGGTTCCGTGCCTCGGCGTCGTCGACCTGAGCGTAACTGATGATGATCACCAGATCTCCGGGGTGCACGAGGTGGGCGGCGGCCCCGTTGATCCCGATCACCCCGGATCCGCGCTCACCCTCGATGACGTACGTCTCCAGCCTGGCGCCGTTGGTGATGTCGACGATGTGCACGAGCTCGCCCGGCAACAGGTCGGCGGCGTCGAGCAGATCCGCGTCGATGGTCACCGATCCCACATAGTGCAGGTCGGCCTGGGTGACGGTGGCGCGGTGGATCTTGGACTTGAACATGGTGCGAAGCATTCAGCACTCCCGGAATTCGCTCCCTGCCTGCTTTGTGCAGGTCAAGGGCTGTTCTCTCACCTTACAGCGGCCCGCCACCAACGCGCTTCCGACGTATGGACCGTCTACCGGAGGCGCATCGAGATCTGTGTCACGTCAGCGTCGACGTAGAGGGCTCGGCCTCCGGTGGAGCGTCATGGCAAGCGGCATCCGCGTCGGCGAGCACTGCGGGAGGCGGCCGCCGTGCTCGAGTAACCAGGTTCGGGACGGGGCCGCCGGGTGGCCGCATCCCGAATCGTTCAAGACACGCCGAATAGACGTTCCGCGTTGCGCAGCGCGTGCCCCGCCACCCGCTTGCCGAGGGCGAGGCCGCTCACGTCGGCCGAGCGGGTGTGGATGCCGGAGTAGACGCGGGCGTCCTCGTTGTCCCGGGACAGCTGACTCCAGGCCGTGTAAGTGCGCGTCACTCCGGGGGCGGTGGGACTGGTCAGCTCGAACGGTGCGGTCCGCGGCCCGGTGAGCCCCGTGAGGATCGTTTCCGCCGCGCCCGAGTAGGTGTTGTGGCCGCTGGGGTAGTCGGGGTGGGCCGGCGTGACGTGCAGCGGCGTCCAGTCGGGGTCCGGGTCGATCGCGCCGGCGCGGATGGCCGTGACGGGGCGCCAGCGCAGGTACGCGTACTTGGTGTCGGAGGTGGCGATCTGCGTGTCCACCAGGGCGATGTGGAACAGCGCCACCAGCGCGGCCCGTGCGGGGACGAAGCGTGGCGACCGGGCGAGGGCGACCCTCAGCGGCTCGGTGTACAGCATCAGTGAGGAGCCCAGCCAGAAGGTGGCGGTCTCGGTCTGCAGCGCTGAGCGCACGGTGCTGTCCACGGCCCCGTACGCCCGTACCTCGGCCAGGTCGGCACGATAGCGCGCGGAGTCCAGGGCGGGCGGTGCGGGCAGCCGGTACTGGTCGGGGCCGTCCAGCAGGAAGGGTCTCGCGAGCCGGTTGCCGTACTGTGCGGCGGGGGCGTAGGCGGGCGGCGTCGGCTGCCACACGCCGGGAGCCGCGGGCGGCACGGTGAAGGGCGCGTTGACCGAGGCCGGGTCGAGACCGTCGCCCTCGCGGGAAGCGAGGACCAGCCGTGCCTGGCGCGCACCGGCCGCCACCCCCTTCGACTTGGCCGGCCCGTCCGGGACGCGGTCCAGAGTGGTTCGCAACGCGGCATCCAGTTCCTGGGTGCGGGACGGGACCAGAGCCGACAAGGCATCGTGTACGGCGGACGCCAGGGCCGCGTCCTGGAAGTCCCTCCGGTCGACGCCGGGCGGCACCTCGCGGGTAGCTCGGGCCGCAGCGAGCCAACCGATGGCCCAGGTACGGTTGTTGGTGATCTGGGTGGCGGCGCCGGCGGCCGCGATGGTGTCGGCCGTCAGGTCGTACCAGTCGAGGGCCACGGACGGGCGCGACGTCCGTTCGTCCGCCACGGCAGCCGTGGCGGACGGGACGGTGCCGGAGGCGGCCAGCAGGGCGGCCGAGCCCAGCGCCCTCAGGGCGGAGCGGCGGGTGGTGAGCGGATGCACGGGTACTCCCTCGCGGATATGCGGTGACTGCTGTTGACCGGGGCGCGGGTGAGGGTCAGCTACACAGCGCGGCGGCGACACGCAGCAGATCAACGGCGCGCCGCCGAGTGAACCGCAGGGAGATCGGCATGCCGGGGACGCTATCCAGGCCCCAACTCCCGGTCAACAAAAGGAGGTTGTCCGCCTGACATTGCAATGACGGCTTCGCGTCCCCGCCATACGCCCGTTACCCGAATACCTTTCGAGACGAAGCGACGGCTCGTCTTGCGACATTGACGGGCTACGGCGGCGATAGGTAGCTTTTCAAGCGGCATCGAGTGTCAGCGTCAAGCCCTGGCTTGCTGACCGGCAACCCTCCGACGCGGTGGGGTGCTCCAGGTGAAAGCCCGGCCGGGTCGCCGATCCGGCAAACGCGTGGCGCCGTGGCAGCGGCCTGGGACACGGAGGGGCGAGCGTGCGGTACAGCAGCGTCCCCGTCCCCTCCCTCGTGTGTGCGGTGACTTTCTCTCGCTTTTCCCGCCGACGCCACATCGATCTGCAGCGCATCACCAGCTGTCTGTGTCATGGCTGACTGCGTCCCGTCGGCTGTCTGAGACGTTCAGCGCTGCTCGACGCCCGCGGCGCTCTTCCGTCGTTCCCGCCTCGTCCCCACGAGGGCTTTCGTTTTCACCCACCCCCGGCACGCCGACATCCGCGAGCTGTTCGCGGTGATCCCCGCGGCCGCCATGCCACGGCCGCACCAAGCCGATGCGAGCGAGGGAGCCCGCATGACCGTTCGTGACACCACCGCAGACCTGTCCGCCTTCACCCACGACTGGCAGGAATGGCACACCAGGCAGGAGGCAGGACTCGCCGCCCCGCACGGGTTCCTCGCGATCACCGGGCGGCACTGGCTGGGTGAGGAGCCGCAGCGTATCCCGGACGCTCCGGGCGCCTGGTCGACCGGGGCCGACGGGGTCGTCGTCAACCTCGACGACGGTGAGGAACTGGTCGTGGACGGCGCCCCCGTCCGCGGCGAGCACCGCTTCGGGGTGCTCCCGGAGCGCGGCGGAGTCAACGCGCTCTGGGGCGACGCTGTGATCGAGGTGGCCAAGCGCGGCGGACACGACATCGTCCGTCCCCGGCACCCGGACAACCCCTTGCGTACCGCCTTCACCGGCACGCCCGCCTATGCCCCGCATCCACGCTGGGCGGTGACCGGCCGCTACACGGCCTTCGACGAGCCACGACCGACGACCGTGGGCGCGGCGGTCGAGGGCCTCGAGCACGTGTACGACGCGCCGGGCCGGGTCGAGTTCGAACTGGACGGACGGCCCCTGATCCTCACCGCGTTCCCCGGACACAGCCCGGGCAGTCTGCTGGTGCTGTTCACCGACGCGACGTCCGGGGTCACCACCTACGCCGCCAACCGGGCCATCGTCTGCCCCCCGCCCGCCGCCGACGGCACGGTCGTCCTGGACTTCAACCGGGCGGCGAACCTGCCGTGCGCCTACACCGATCTGGCCACCTGCCCGCTACCGCCGGCCGAGAACCGGCTGCCCGTGGCGATCGAGGCCGGGCAGAAGATCCCACGTGAGCGAAGCGGCTCCTGAATGCCTTGCGCCACCGAGAAGACCACGTCGAAGAGGGCGGACACCGCATGGGCAACCCCACGATCAGCTCGCTGGCCTTTCTCACCCCGGGAAACTTCGCCGATGACGACCCGTACACCGGCCTGGAGGAAACCCTGCAGCTGTTCGAGTACGGCGAACGACTCGGCTTCGACGGTGCCTGGATCCGGCAACGCCATCTCGAACACGGTGTCGGCTCGGCCGCGGTGTTCCTCGCCGCCGCCGGCCAGCGCACCAAGCGGGTGGAACTGGGGACCGCGGTCATCCCGATCGGGTACGAGAACCCGTTCCGCCTCGCCGAGGACCTGGCGCTCGCCGACGTACTGTCCCGCGGCCGCCTGCAGGTCGGCTTCAGCACCGGCATGCCGCACGCCGAACTCCTCGGCGACCTGGTCCACGACGGGGACTGGCACGACTTCGACCTGTCGTACGGCAGGATCGCCCGTGTCATCGACCACCTGCGCGGCGACTATCTCGGCGGCCCCGACACGGTCATCCGGTCGCCCGGCAACACCCAGCGGCCGCGCCTGCAGCCGCACGACCCCGGCCTGGTGGACCGGGTCTGGTACGGCGGGGGAAGTCTGCGCTCGATCCGCTGGGCCGCCGAGCACGGCCTGAACCTGCTCAGCGGCAACATCGTGACGGGCGAGGGCACCGACGACTTCACCACGGCGCAGCTCGCCCTGCTCTCCGAACACCGGCGGTTGATCATCAGCGACCGCTCGCCACGGGTGGCGTTGGGACGGGTGATCGTGCCGTTCGACAGCGCGGACGCGACGACCCGGGCCCGCTACCGTGCGTACGCGGCCGGTCGGCACGCACGCACCCTGGCGCCGCAGGGCCCGAAGCGGACCCTGTTCGCCCCGGACGTGGTGGGAACCGCGGACCAGATCCTGGAGCAGCTGACCGCTGATCCCGTCGTCGCGGCCGTCTCGGAGCTGCGCCTGGAGCTGCCGTACGAGTTCGAACGGGCCGACTACGAGCAGATCCTGCACGACGTACGGCACTCGATCGCGCCCGAGCTGGGCTGGCGGCCCGACTCCGCGGTGCTGCACGAGGCGGGCCGATGAGCCCCGAGGGGCGGGAGTCGCCGCGCGGCCGGACACCCGGGAGCCGTCCGGCCGCACTCGTACTCATCGCGCCCTGCGGGGCGCGGTGAAGACGTAGAGGTCGAGGATGTCGGGGCATGGGGCGACTCCGGGGCCACCCGCCTTCACCCAGCCGACGACGTCCTCGGTGGCGTCCGGGTCGTTGACGAGTCCGAGCCAGACCGGGCGCGCGCCGGTGGCACGTGCGGCTGCGGAGGGCTGGACGACGATCACATTCGCGTGCTCGCAGACGTCGAGGCAGTCGGAGACCCGTACAGGTACCTCCTCGGCAAGGCGCGCGAGTTGCCGGTCGTGATCCACACCCGTGACTTTCGGGGTTCCGCAGCAGCAGTCCCGGCACACGACGACGCGGCACGGTGTCGGCTCGGCGGATGTGAACTCCCTGCCGGCTGCTTCAGGACGCTGTTCAGGCATCGCTCGCCACACTCCTGTTCGGGGGATATACGTACCAGGCGGCCGGGCGCAGAAAGCGGATCACCGGGTAGCCGGGGTCGTGGGTGACCTCGGCACGGACGCCGTAGACCTGCTCGATGAGGGTGGGCGTCAGGACCTCGGCCGGAGTGCCCTCCGCGACGGCGCGTCCCTCGCGCAGGACGAGCAGGCGGTCGCAGTACATCGCGGCGAGGTTCAGGTCGTGCAGGGCGATCACCGTGGTGACCGGCAGGCTCGCGACGAGTGCCAGCAGGTCGAGCTGGTGCTGGACGTCGAGGTGGTTGGTGGGTTCGTCGAGGAGGAGTTCGCGGGGTGCCTGGGCGAGCGCACGGGCGATCTGGGTGCGCTGGCGTTCGCCGCCGGAGAGGGTGTGCCAGGACTGGCCGGCCCGGTCGGTCAGGCCGGTGCGGGCCAGGGCTTCGGCGACGGCCTCGGCGTCGGCCGCCGTGGCCGGTGTCCAGGCGCGGCGGTGCGGGATGCGGCCGAGGGTGACGACGTCGTGAACGGTCAGTTCGGTCTGGGTGTCGGCGTGCTGCTCCACCGTGGCGATTCGGCGGGCGGTGGCACGGCGGCCGAGATCGGTAAGGGGACGTCCGTCCAGGGTGACGACGCCGACGGTGGGGGCGAGGACTCCGGCCAGCAGCCTCAACAGCGTCGACTTTCCCGAGCCGTTGGGGCCGAGGAGGCCGACGGTCTCGCCGTGGCTCAGAGTGAGGGTGACGCCGTCGACGACGACCTTGTCGCCGAGGCGTCGTACGACGCGGTCCGCGTGCAGGCTGGTCATGTCCTTCTCCGTCCGCGGTAGAGCACGGCCAGGAACGCCGGCACGCCGATGAGGGACGTCACCACGCCCACCGGGACCTCCTGGGGGTCGAGGACCGTACGGGCGAGGGTGTCCACCCACACCAGGAAGACGGCCCCGGTCAGCGCGGTGACCGGCAGCAGGCGGGCGTGGCCGGAGCCGGTGAGGACGCGGGTGGCGTGGGGGAGGACCAGGCCGACGAAGCCGATCGCGCCGGCGCAGCTGACCAGGACGGCCGTGAGCAGTGCGGTCACGGACAGGAGGACCAGGCGGGTACGGGCGACGTGGACTCCGAGTCCGGCGGCTGCCTCCTCACCGAAGGCGAACGCGTCGAGCGTACGGGCGTACCCGAGGCAGGCGACGAGGACCACGGCCAGGACGACCGCGCAGAGCAGTACCTGCCCCCAGTCGGCCCCGGTGAGCGAGCCGAGCAGCCAGAACAGGACGCCCCGGGTGGTCTCGGCGTCCGCGGAGGTCAGGACGGTGAACGAGGTCAGCGCGGAGAACAGCTGCATGATCGCCACTCCCGACAGCACGACCCGGTCGGTGCCGCCGCCGAGGGTGTGGCTGAGCAACAGCACCAGGGCGAAGGAGAGCAGCGCGCCGAGGAAGGCGCCCGCCGACAGGGAGATCACGCCGCCACCCACGCCCAGCACGACCACGGCGACCGCTCCCGTGGACGCGCCGGAGGACACGCCGAGCACGAAGGGGTCGGCGAGCGGATTGCGCAGCAGGGACTGCATCACCGCCCCGCACACGGCGAGCCCGGCACCGCACACGGCGGCGAGCAGCGTGCGCGGCATCCGCAGGTTCCACACGATGCCGTCCCGCAGCGGCGCCAACGTGGCTTCGCCGAGGCCGAGATGGGCCGCGACGGACGCCCAGACGTCTCCCGTGGAGATGTCGGCGGGACCGATCGTCACAGCCACGGCGATCGACGCGAGCAGCGCGGCGACTCCGCTGCCCGTCAACAGCCAAGCGCGCACGCTCACTTGGCGAGCCCGAAGTCGCGCAGACCGGCTGCGACCTCCTCGATCCCCTCGATGGTGCGGATGGACGGGTTCATCGCTTGTCCGCTCAGCAGGACGTACCGCTTCTTCCGCACGGCGGTCAGGTTGCGGGTGGCGGGGTTGGTCTCCAGGAAGCGGATCTTGGCTGCGGCGGTCTCCGCGGTCTGCTGCTTGCGGGTCAGGTCGCCGAGCACGATCACATCGGGGTCGCGGTCGGCGACCGTCTCCCAGCTGATCTGGGGCCATTCGTCGTGGGTGTCGGCGAAGACGTTCTTCGCGCCGACCGCACGGGTGATGGCGCCCGGTGCGCCGCAGCAGCCGGCGAGGTAGGGCGACTGGGAGTTGGCGAACCAGTACATGAGCGAGACGTCGGTGGCGTCGAGCCCGGCGGTGGCCGTGCCGACCCGCTTCTTCAGGGATGCGACCAGCTTCTCGCCCCGCGCCTCCACGCCGAACGCCCGTGCCAGGTCACGTATCTCGCCGTACACGGCATCGAGGGTGAACGGCTCGCCGCGCGATCCGTCGCCGCCACTGTCGTTGTCCTTGCCCGAGCAGTCGGACGGCGAGACATACGTGGGCACGCCCAGCTTCTCGAACTGCGCGCGGGTGGCGACCCCGCCCTTGCCCAGGGTGGAGACGAACGAGGCGGTGACGAGGTCGGGTTCGGCGTCCAGGACCTTCTCGAAGGAGGGCGCGTTGTCGGCGAGGCGCGGCACGGACGTGTTCGCCTTCGCAAGGCCCTTCATCACCGGGTCGGTCCAAGTGGCCGTACCGGCCATGCGGTCGGCGAGGCCGAGGGAGAGCAGGATCTCGGTGGTGCCCTGGTTGAGGGACACGGCCCGCTTCGGCGCCGCTGTCAGGGTGACCTTCCGGCCGCAGTTGTCGAGGGTCACCGGGTATCCGGCGGCAGCGGTCCTCGCCGGCTTCGCGTCGTCGGCATCGGAGGAGCCGCAGGCGGTGAGCAGCAGGGAAGACGCGAGGAGAAACGCCGGAGTGCGGACAAGGGCGGGGGTGCGGAGCACGGGCATGCCTCTGGGGTCGGGGCTCGTACGCGGAGCCTGGCCTACGGACGTCCCTCCACGCCGAAGCGCGGAGGTGCCAGCAGGTCTTCGGACTCGGGTTCGTCCGGACGGGACGCCTTCCCGGTCTCCCAGTGGCGTTGCGTGCCCCGCCCGTCCCCCTCACCGCTGCGCGTCAGTTCCGGGTTCGCACCGGATTCCCTGGCCTCGGATGTGGCTCGACTGGCCCGCTGAGGCTATCAAGTCCGTCGTACGGTCAGATCGTGCGTTCGGTCACGGGGTACGGCACGAACGTGCTGGTGTTCTGGTCGATCCGCAGCGGCCGGCCGAGGGGCGGTGCGCTCCGCTGGGGGCGGTCGAGGCGTTCACAGACGCGGCAGCCCATGCCGATGGGGGTGGCGTCGGAAGGGTCGGTGAGGTCCAGGCCGTCGGCGTAGACGAGGCGGTGGGCGTGGCGGATCTCGCGGCCCAGGCCGATGGCGAACGTCTTGCCAGGCTCGCCCCAGTCTCCGCGGTGCCGGGTGATCGCGCGGGCCGTCCACGGGTAGCGCTGTCCGTCGGGCATCTCGGCGACCTCACGCCCGGTCAAAGGCGCGCTCACCGGCCCGGTAACCATGCTCGCCTGGTCCTTCGTCCGCGACGAGCCGGCCCTGCGCGAGACGCTGCCGCTACGGGCCTGCCCCTTGGGGCCCGGTGTCCGGCGCTGGACCGGCTGGGCGGGGCCGACGGCCGGCCGCCGGCTTTCCCCGGCGTCACGTCACCGGTGTTCGGGGTTCTCGAAGTCCCGGCGGCATCCGGCGTCCCACGCGGCGCGCTGGTTGCCGTAGGCGGGGATGCCGCCCAGGTCCTTCAGCGCCCGGGCCAGGTGCAGCAGGTTCCAGGTCATGAAGGTGGTGTTGCGGTTGGTGAAGTCGTTCTCCGGGCCGCCCGATCCCGGATCGAGGTACGAGGGGCCCGGGCCCGCCTCCCCGATCCATCCGGCGTCCGCCTGGGGAGGGATGGTGTATCCCAGGTGCTGAAGGCTGTAGAGGACGTTCATGGCGCAGTGCTTGACGCCGTCCTCGTTGCCGGTGATCAGGCAACCGCCGACGCGGCCGTAATAGGCGTACTGACCGGCGTCGTTCAGGAGGCTGGAGCAGGCGTAGAGTCGTTCGATCACCTGCTTCGTCACGGAGCTGTTGTCGCCCAGCCAGATGGGGCCGGCCAGCACCAGGATGTCGGCCGCCAGGACCTGCTGGTAGAGGTCCGGCCAGGCGTCCCTCTCCCAGCCGTGTTCCCTCATGTCGGGCCACACACCGGTCGCGATGTCGTGGTCCACCGCCCGTACGACGTCGACGTGCACGCCCTGTGCGTCCATGATGGCGGTGCTGCGGTCGATGAGTCCCTGGGTGTTGCTCGTTTCCGGTGAGCGTTTGAGGGTGCAGTTGATCACCAAGGCCCGCAGGTCGTCGTACCGGGCCGGCGGCACGTCGGTGTCGGGCGACGAAGTGGTCACAAGGGCCTCCCGGATTCTGCCGCCGCTCTGTGTGTGGCGGCTCGTTCCCACTTGGCCAGCGTGCGGTCCGACCGCGGAGGCCGCCACCACAACGCCTCCAAACGGCCACGGAGGTCCACACCCCGGTCGGCGGCGGACGAGTGGCCCGGGCACGCGGGTGTACCTACGTTCGCCTCATGAGCACCGAAGGCGCGACCGAGTCGCGGAACACGGCAGCATCGGACGACGTCGCACATCTGCTGGTGCGCTGTCTGCGAGCCGAAGGCGTCGAGTACGTCTTCGGGATCCCCGGCGAGGAGAACATCCGCTTCGTCGACGCTCTGAGCGGCTCCGGAATCCGGTACGTCCTGGTGCGCCACGAGCAGGCCGCCTCGTTCATGGCGGAGATCTACGGACGGCTGACCGGCCGGGCCGGGGTGTGTTCGGCCACGCTGGGTCCCGGCGCGATCAACCTGCTGCTCGGCACCGCCGATGCCATGACCAACAGCGCACCGATGGTGGCCCTTGCCGCCCAGGGCTCGCTGCGCCGCACCCACAAGGAGTCACATCAGGTCATCGACCTGGTGTCGATGTTCGCCCCCGTCACCCAGTGGGCGGCCCGCGTGGAGTGTCCTGACGCGGTGCCGGAGATGACGCGCAAGGCTTTCAAGATCGCGCAGAGCGAGCGCCCCGGGGCCGTGTTCCTGGCCGTGCCCGAGGACATCGAAGCGGAGCGGCCTGAGGGGCGGCTGGCACCTCTGCAGATCGACACCGTGCACGCCGACGCGCCGTCACTCACGCAGATCGCGCGGGCGGTCGAAGTGCTCACGACGGCTCGGCGTCCTGTCGTGCTGGCCGGCCATGGCGCCACGAGGGCCCAGGCCTCGGCCGCTCTCGTACGGTTCGCCGAGCGGTTGAACGTCCCGGTGGCGACCACCTTCCACGGCAAGGGCGTCTTCCCCGACGACCACCCGAACGCCCTCGGCGCGGTCGGCTTCATGCGTCACGATTACGGCAACTTCGGCTTCGACACCGCCGACGTGGTCATCTGCGTCGGCTACGAGATCCAGGAGTTCGATCCCGCCAAGATCAACCCCGACGGCGACAAGCGCATCGTGCACGTGCACCGCTTCCCTTCCGAGGTGGACGCACATTACCCGGTCGCGGTGGGCATCGAGGGTGACCTGTCACAGGCGCTGGACGCACTCGCCTCGGCACTGCCCGAAGGGTTCACCTACGACTCGGAAAGCAGCGTGAAGATCCGTACGCTGCTCGACGACGAACTCGCCTACGGACGTGACAACGACGCGTTCCCGCTGGTGCCCCAGCGTGTGGTGAGCGATGTCCGGACCGCCCTGGACCGTCACGACATCGTGCTCGCCGACACCGGAGCGGGCAAGATGTGGATGTCCCGCCTCTACCCCACCTACGAACCGGACACCTGCCTGGTCTCCAACGGTCTGTCCACCATGGGCTTCGCACTGCCGGGTGCCATCGCCGCCAAACTGGCCCGGCCCGACCGGCGCGTCCTGGCCATGATGGGCGACGGTTCCTTTCTGATGAATTCCCAGGAACTCGAGACCGCCGTCCGTGAACGCATCCCCCTGGTCGTCCTCGTCCTGGTGGACGAGGAATACGGACTGATCACCTGGAAGATGGAACTCGAACTGGGCCGCCACAGCCACACCCGGTTCACCAACCCGGACCTGGTCGCCTACGCCGAAAGCTTCGGAGCGCACGGCTACCGGGTCGAGTCCGCCGACCAGCTGCTGCCCGTGCTGCGCCGTGCCCTCGACGACGAAGGAGTCTCCGTGATCGCCTGCCCCGTCGACTACACCGAGAACCTGCGCCTGACCGACCGGCTCGGCAGCCTCGGCGGACCGTTCTGACCCGCCGGCCCAGGTTCTCGACACCACATGTCGGACACGGGCTCCGCGGGGCCGGCGACACCTTCCGGTGTGCCGGCCCCGCGCGGTCAACCCTCGGCGGTCCTCGGCTCTTACCAGCCGACGGCGACCAGCAGCCACTGCGGGTTGCCGTGGGAGATGAATGAGGACTGACCCGCCACGTCGTCGTAGGGGAAGCCGTAGGCGAGGTGGTTGATGGCGTTGTCGTGCCAGAACCTGGCGTAGTAGTTGGCCGGCGCCGCCTTGTAGTACTGGCTCGGGTCGCCCTGCTGGGAGGCGGGCAGCGTGGCCACGTGACGGTTGAGGGCCGCGCACATGTCCGGGTTGCCGGCCAGGGAGGCGGCGCAGCCGAAGATGTCGGACGTGGCCGCGTTCACGCCGACGGACTGGGCGTAGGAGGTGAAGTAGCCGGCGTTGGCCCCGCCCGCGCGGAAGCTCGGGTCACTGCCGGGGGCGATGATGCGATACGGGGCCTGGGTCTGGGCCAGTACCTTGAACTCGGGCGGGACCGCGTCGGTGAAGCGCTGGAAGGTGGTGGCGCGGTCCTCGGCGAAGGTCTGCCGGTTCTCGCCGACCTCGACGTCGTAGCCGTCCTTGGCGTGCAGCCGCATGGCGAGCTTGAGGCCGAAGGCGTCGACGCGTGTGGTGTTGCCGTTGAAGACGTTGTCGCCGACGGTGAACTCGATGAAGTCGTAGTAGGGGCCGTTGGGCGAGCCCAGGTAGAAGTACATGCGGCCCGCGGAGTTCGCCGGCATGTCGAGGTAGGGCTGTTCGGCGATGGAGTGCGTCTGGCCGTTGAAGCTCCAGTAGACCTGGCTGTCCGGGTACTTGCCGTTGGTGCGGTTGAGGATCTTCACCTCTACGGCGTTCCGAGCGGGCGGGATGTCGCTGGTGCCGCCCCAGAAGTCGTCCGGCGGAGTGGTGCCGCCGCCGGGGCCGTAGACCTGGAACTCCCAGAGGGAGTAGCCGTATTGGGTGGCCCGCGCGGTCCCGTAGAGGCGCACGTATCGGCCGCTGCCGGTGACGGCCGGATTCTGGGTACCGCCCGTGGCGCTGGTGGTGGAGTAGACCGTCGTCCAGTTGGCCCCGTCGGTGGAGGTCTGTATCTGGTAGGACTTGGCGTAGGCCGCCTCCCAGGTGAGGGTGACCCGGGTGATCTGCTGGACGGATCCGAGGTCCACCTGGAGCCATTGGGGATCGGCGAAGGCCGAGGACCAGCGGGTGCCGGGATTGCCGTCTACAGCTGCGGTCGCGGGGAAGGACACGTTCTCGGTGGAGGACGCGGTGGCGGGCCGCCCTTGGGAGAGCAACTGGTCGGCGGCCCGTGCGGGCGACGGTGTCAGGGCGAGGAAGCAGGCCGCGAGCATAGCGACGACCAGGACCAGAGCCGTGCGGGAGCGTGCCACGTGGGCTGCCGGTCTGCGCGTGAGCGCATTGAAGGAAGTCTGCATGGGGGTCTCCGGATGCCGGGTGGGGCGGGCGTGGGGCTGGAGGAACAGCAGGCGTGAGAGCGCTCTCGGGGTTTGTACTGCCGCCTCCGCCCGGCGTCAACAACTGAACGCGAAACCAATGGAGTTCAGGAGCGACGGGAACGGCATGCCCGCCTCCGCGACGACGGAGTCACGCGACAGCGCCGCGCGATCTCTTCGGGACCCGTTCGATTGGCCGATCACAAGCCCTCTTCACCGTTCACACCTTGACGCGTTTGGTGCGGACCTTCTAGGTTCCCGCCGACCAGGCTTCATGAACTCGCCGTACTTCCAGCGCAGTTGGCGCGAAGTCGTGTCGCCTCCGAGTCACGTTGCTCCCGAAGTTCCCGAGGCTCCCGAAAGGCTGTGATCGTCACCCATGGCCGGACACTCCCCCACTCGTTTCACCGCGTCACGGTGCGGCCTCGTCGTGGCCGCGCTCGCGCTCTCGGCCTGTCTTCCGACGGCCTCCACCGCACTGGCCGCACCCCGGCAGGCGGGCGACCAGTGCTGGGCCACGCACTACGGGCCCCAGCCGCCTGGCGCGCTCACCGCCGACGGGGAACTCTTCGACAACAACGCCGACACCGCCGCGACTTCCCTCGGCCGCCGGCCTCAGCTGCCGTTCGGCACCCGCGTTCAGGTCGGCAATGTCGCCAACGGCAGGTCACTGGTCGTACGCGTCAACGACCGGGGCACCTTCGTCCAGACGCCCCAGGAACCCAAGTGCCTCGACCTGACCGATGGAGCCTTCGCGCGGCTCGGGGGAAGCCTCGACCCTGACGCCGGTCACATCGTCGTCACGCAGCGGGTTCTGAACTGAGAGCGCCGTTCACCGCCCTCGGCATCGGCCCCGGCGGCGATCCGTACCGCCGATCGGGCCTCACTTCGTGCTCTGCAGAGGCGCGGTGTCCTGGACGTCCTCCGGTGCGGTCTCCGTGAACGACATCTCCGGCGGCGGGATGCGGAACATCCGGGTCAGATACGCCAGGTACGCCACTCCCAGGCCGAGCCAGATCAGGCCCAGGGTGAGCGCCCTGCCGTCGAGGTGGTACAGCAGGTAGAGGTCGACGAGCGCGCCGATCGCGGGGGCGAGGACGTACGACAGGGGGTTCAGGACCTCACCGGCGCGGCGGCGCCGCACATACGTGGCCAGCACGGAGACGTTGACGAAGGTGAAAGCGGTGAACGCGCCGAAGTTGATGAAGGACGTCGAGGCGGCGACGTCCAGGCGCAGGGCGATCAGGCCGACCGCGCCGGTCAGCAGGATGTTGAGCGCGGGGGTGCGGTAGCGCTCGTGGAGGCGGGCGAAGACCTTACGCGGCAGGGCGCCGTCGCGGCCCATCGCGTACAGCAGGCGTGAGGTGCTCGCCTGCGCGGCGATGCCGGAGGCGAACTGCGCGACCACGAGCCCGGCCAGGAACACCGAGGAGAACAGGTCGCCGCCGATGGTCTTCGCGATCTCGAAAGCGGCGGAGCTGGGATCGTGGAAGACGCTGCCGGGATGGGCGAGCTGGGTCGTATAGGCGACCAGGACGAAGATGCCGCCGCCGATCAGCGCGGTCAGCAGGATGGCACGCGGCATGGTGCGCTTCGGGTCGACCGTCTCCTCCGTCAGCGTGGTGACCGCGTCGAAGCCGAGGAAGGAGTACGCGGCGATGGCCGCACCCGCCGAGATCCCGGCGGCGGTCGTCGCGCCGTTGGCGAAGGGTGTGGCGCTCACCAGCGCACCGGCGCCGCCCGTGTGGAGGACGTGGCGCACCGAGAGGACCACGAAGATGCCGATGACCAGCACCTGGAAGATCATGAGCAGGTCGTTGACGCGCTCGGCGGTCTTGATGCCCCGGATGTTCAGCACGGTGGTGACGGCGACGAAGCCGATGATCCAGATCCAGTGCGGCACACCGGGGAACCGCGCCTGGAGGTAGGCGCCGCCGATCAGCCAGATAACCATCGGGAGGAAGAAGTAGTCGAGCAGGGTCGCCCAGCCGACGAGGAAGCCGAGCCGCCCGTCGATCGCCTTGCGGACGTAGGTGTAGGCCGAACCGGCGACGGGGTACGCGGCAGCCATCTTTCCGTAGCTGTGGGCCGTGAACAGCATCGCGACCAAGGCGAGCAGGTACGCCGTCGGGACCGCGCCGCCGGTACCGGCGGCGACCACGCCGAAGGTGCCCAGCACGATCAGCGGGGTCATGTAGGCGAGACCGAACAGGACGACGGCTCTGAGGGTGAGGGTGCGCGCGAGTGCGGGCGCGCCGGGGGCGTCGTTGGCCATGGAGGGGCTCCGGGGACGTACGGGCGGGGACGGAGAAGGCCGAGAGCCGAGGTGTCAGGCTCCCGGGCGCCAGGTGCGCGGGTCGATGCGGCCGCCGTACAGCGGCAGCTCGATGGGGGCGTCGGTATCCGTGAACTGGTCCCACATGCGGTTCACTCCTGCGGTGCCGTACGTCCGGACGCGGGTCACGTCGTCCAGGTCGATCACGTCGGTGAGGATGGTGCCGCCGTCGCCGGGCGCCTCGGCCCGGATCCGGCCCTCGGGGTCGACGACCAGGCTGTGGCCGGTGCCCACGGGGCCCGCGGTGTTCACGCTGACCACATACACCTGGTTGACGATGGCGTTGGCGCGGGCCAGGACGACCTCCTGCGCGCGGTCGGCGGTCGTCGTCATCACCGGGTTGACGATCGCCTCGGCGCCCTGCCAGGCCAGGTGGCGGGCGACCTCCGGGAACCAGGCGTCGTAGCAGATCGCGAAGCCGATCCGCCCCGCCTCCGGGACGTCGAAGACCACGAACCGGTCGCCGGGATCGTAGGGCTCGCTCGGCCGCCAGGGGAACACCTTGCGGTACCAGGCCGCCAGACGCCCCTGCGGGGAGAAGGCCAGGGCGGTGTTGAACAGCTCCCCGGCCGGGCCGCGCTCGCACACCGAGCCCGGCAGCAGCCAGATGCCCAGGTCTCCGGCCAGCGCGGCCAGCTCCTTGACCCGTGGGCCGTCCAGGGGCTCGGCGATCTCCCGCAGCCGCTCGTGTGCCTGGTCGCCGGGAGCGTCGACGCCGCACAGGTGCAGCTCGGGGAAGACCGCCATCCGGGTCTGCGGGAAGCGGGCCAGGATGCTCTCCGCCTCAGCCGCGAAGCCGGCGAGCGGGGTGTGCGCGGGCCGCGGGGGGAGCTGGGCGAGAGCCAGGGGCAGGGGGCGGGACATGGATGCGAAACTAGTTCAGGATGAGCAGTTAAACAAGAGTGCTCAAGATGAGCATTTTTCTGCGATGGTCGGCGGAGCTGGTTAGGGTGACGCCATGCCCGGCAGTGACAACGCCTCGACCACCGGCCTCACGGCCCCCGAACTCAGTGGTGTGCGCAGGCTGTCCGCCCTGGAAGCCGTCCGGGCCCGGATCGCCCTCGCCGTCGATCTGGGCCTGCTGACCCCCGGCGACCGCCTGCCCGGCACCCCCCAGATCGCCCAGGCCCTGGACGTCGGCGAGATCACTGTCCGTCGCGCCCTGGTCTCCCTGTGCGGCGACGGCGTTCTTGAGCGCCGCCGCGGGCGCGGCGGCGGCACGCTGGTCGCCGCGCACCCCACCCCCAAGGCCGTCCTCACCACGGACGCCTACCGCACGGCCGGCGACGCCGTGCGTCGGCTGATCGACCACCGGCTCGCCCTGGAATGCGGCATCGCCCACCTGGCGGCGGTGCGGGCCTGCGACGAGGACCTGTCCGAGCTGGAGGAACTCGTCGAGGAGATGGATCGCGCGCCCAGCTGGGCCGAGTTCCACAGCTGCGACGAGCGCTTCCACCTCCGGCTCGCCGAGGGGACCGGCATCTCCTCGATATCCGCCCCCTACGGCGCGGTCCTGCGCGAGCTCTACCGCTACTACCTGCCCTACCCCATGGACGCGCTGCGCGCTTCCAACCGCGAGCACCGCGACCTCCTCGACGCCCTGCGTCGCCGGGACACCGCCGCGGCCGGGGAGGCCGCCCGGCACCATGTGGAAGCGCTGCACCAGACCATGTTCGTCGGCCTGCTCAGCGCGTCCCGCGAGGCCGGAACCGCCACCGCGGGCGACTGAGGTCGCCATCGGGCCATGCGCTCCGCCGGCATGCGCCACACAGGCGAGAGCACCCGGTCACGCCTCCCCCGCGACGCGCGCAGGGGTGCGTGCACGTCGCGGGTCACCGCACGGAGGGCGCGAGCGGGTGGCGCTCAGGGTGCCGGTCGAGCGGCCGGACCGCGGGGCCGATCGGCTCAGCCGCCGCTCTTGCGCCTGAACGACCGCTGGCTGGAGGCGGGGCCGTGCGCCGCACGCACCTTCGACGCGTCGGAGTTGGCGGCGACATCGGCGGCGTCCGCCTGCGCACCGCGCTTGCGCGCCAGGGCTTCGCGGAACTTGCGCTTGAGGTCGTAGTTGCCGTCGCTGTCCGGCGCCAGCGGGGACGACTCGGGGTCGGCGGGCTCCGAACCTTCCGTGGATACGGGCTCTGCGGTCATGGTGACCTCCTGGGTTCGGGGGTGGGCACGCACAGCTTGTCATGCCGGGCGCACCGCGGGGCGCCCGGGCCGAGCCAAGGCACTGTCCGCCACGGCTCGGCGTGCATCGACCTCGCCCGCGAACCGCCCGACCGCACGTGGCGCCGGAGTCCGACCGTTTCGGGGGCGGATCACGACGCCGGCGACGGCCGCCAGGCGCGCAACCGCAGGCTGTTGGCCACCACCAGCACGGAGCTGGCCGACATGGCGGCCGCGGCCACCATGGGGTTCAGCAGCCCGACCATCGCGAGCGGCACGGTGACCACGTTGTACCCGAACGCCCATACGAGGTTGGCGCGGATCGTGCCGAGCGTGCGCCGGGCGAGCCGGACGGCGTCACCGAGCGCGTCGATGTCCCCGCGCACGAGCGTCAGGTCGGCCGCGCCGATGGCCACGTCCGTACCGCTGCCCATGGCGATGCCCAGATCGGCGGCGGCCAGCGCGGCGGCGTCGTTCACACCGTCCCCGACGACCGCGACCCGGCCTCCGTCGCCCTGGAGTCGCCGTACCAGGGCGGTCTTGTCCTGCGGAGTGCAGCGGGCGTACACCTCGTCGATGCCGAGTGCGTCGGCCACGGCCCTGGCGGGTGCCTCGTGGTCGCCGGTGGCGAGCACCGGGCGGATGCCGAGGCGCCGCGGAGCCGGCGCACGGCACGGTGGCTGCCGGGGCGTACGACGTCCCCGACCGCGATCAGTGCCTGGGCGACCCCGTCCACCCGGACGAGCACCGGGGTGTGGGCCGCGCTCTCCGCCGTGGCCAGGGCGTCCGCCAGCACGTCCGGCAACGCGTCGTCGGGTACCAGGACTTCCACCGTGTGCCCCTCGACCCGGCCACGGACGCCATGCCCCGGTGTCGCCGCGAAGTCGTGCACCCCGGGCAGCGGTTCGTGGGCCGAAGCGCGCCGGGCGTGTGCGGTGATGGCCCGCCCGAGCGGGTGTTCCGAACCCTGCTCCAGGGCACCGGCCAGACGCAGTACCGCCGACTCCCCCAGGCCGCCCGGAGCGGCGGTGACCCGTGCGACGCTCATGTGACCGCTGGTCAGCGTGCCCGTCTTGTCCAGGACGACCGTGTCGACGTGCCGGAGCGCCTCCAGCGCCCGCGGACCGCTGACCAGCACCCCGAGTTGGGCCCCGCGTCCGGTGGCGGCCATCAGCGCGGTGGGCGTGGCGAGGCCGAGCGCACACGGACAGGCGACGACGAGTACGGCCACGCTCGCGGTGATCGCGGCCTGCGGGGCGGCCCCGGCACCGAGCCAGAAGCCGAGCACCGTCACGGCGATGGTCAGCACGACGGGCACGAACACCCCGGCGACGGCGTCGGCGAGCCGCTGGGCCCGCGCCTTGCCCGCCTGGGTCTCGGTCACCAGCCGCGTGATGCGGGCCAGTTGGGTGTCGGCGCCGACCGCGGTGGCGCGGACCAGCAGGAGCCCGCCCACGTTGACGGCCCCGCCGACCAGCGCCGAACCGGGCCCCACCTCGACGGGTTCGCTCTCGCCGGTGACCAGGGACAGATCCGCCGCGGAACTGCCCTCGACCACCTGACCGTCGGTGGCGACCCGCTCACCGGGACGCACGACGAAGACCTGTCCGACCCTCAACCTCGCGATCGGTACCGCGTGTTCGCCGTGTTCGTCGCGCACGGACACGTTCTTGGCCCCGAGTTCGGCCAGTGTTCGCAGGGCGGTCCCGGTCCCTCGCCTGGCCCGTGCCTCGAGGAAGCGTCCGGTCAGCACGAACAGCGGGACACCGGCCGCGGCTTCCAGGTAGACGTGTGCGGCACCGTCCGACGCGGACGGCAGCAGGCCGGGCGGCATCCGCATACCGGGGTCGCCCGCTCCCCCGAAGAACAGCGCGTAGGCCGACCAGGCGAAGGAGGCCATGACGCCGAGCGAGACGAGCGTGTCCATGGTGGCCATGGAGTGGCGCAGGCCGCGTGCCGCCCTGGTGTGGAAGGGCCAGGCGCTCCATAGCGCGACCGGGGCGGTGAGCGTGAAGCAGAGCCACTGCCAGTTTCGGAACTGCAGGTCCGGCACCATCGACAGCACCAGCACCGGGACGGCGAGCACTGCCGTGACGGCCAGCCGCTCGCGTTCCCGCCGGGCCGCCGTCTTTGACCCGTCCCGCTCGGCCACCGGCTCGTCCGCTGCCTCCGCTGCCTCCGCTGCCTTCGCTGCCTTCGCTGCCTCCACCGTGGGGGGTTCGGGCGTCGTCGCCGCGTATCCGGCCTGTTCGACGGCGGCGACGAGGTCGTCCGGCGCCATACCCGCCGGATGACGGACACGGGCGAGCCCCGTGGCCAGATTGACGGTCGCGGTGACCCCGTCGAGCCTGGCGAGCTTCTTCTCCACCCGCCGCACACAGGCGGCGCAGGTCATACCGCCCACCGTGAGATCCGTGACCACGAGCGGCGCCGGCGGCTCGGCTTCCATCACTCACCGCCCGCGTGCATGCCGGGCATGTCCTCCGGGTCCCCGCCGCTCGTGCGGCCTCCGCTGCCGCCGCCGGTGTCACCATCGTGAACGGTGCCGGTGCCGTGCAGGCCGGGCGCCATCGGGCCGGCGGCCGAGCCCACGGCGTAGGACACCCCGAAGGCCAGCGCCAGCAGCAGCAGGAAGCCGCAGAGGGCGGGCGGGGGCGTCGGCCTGCGGAAGACCCGGCCCGCGCTGCGGGACGAGTGTCGGGGCTCGGCCATGCTCGGCCTTCCTGGTCGCGTCGAACCGTCGTACGCCGGGAAGCCGCCCCGGCCGTACCGCGGTAGGAGTCGGACGGATCGGGCGCCGAGTTCCGACGGCGACTCAGGCTGCGGCCACATGGGTGCCTCGAGGACCAGCCGTCCGTCAGACAGCACCGGTCGAGGGCCGGGGCGGCCGTCGACCGGTGGAACGGAGTCGGTGCTCCGCCGACGCGTTCCCGTGCGTGAGCGTGGCGGCCGGGGAGGGAGGATGGCCGGCCGCCACGCTCACATGGACACACGGAGGCCGAGCGGACCGCGTTCAGCGGAGCGGACCGCGTTCAGCGTGTCCGTCGGACCGGTTCGGCGTGTCCGTCGGGTCAGTCGTTGACGCAGGTGTTGCCGAACGCCGGGTTCAGCAGGCCGATGACGTCGATGGTGTTGCCGCACACGTTGACGGGGACGTGGATCGGCACCTGGATGACGTTGCCGGAGACCACACCGGGAGAGTTCACGGCAGCGCCCTGGGCACCGGAGTCCGCGGCCGCGAGGCCCGCTCCGCCCATGACGACGGCACCGGCAGCGGCGGCAACCGCAAGTGTCTTCTTCATGACGATCATGACTCACTTTCTTTGCAGCACATAAGGGATGCGGGTTCTGCCCGAGGCAGGACCCGGGCGCCGTCCCGACGGGAAGGAGCACCACCCGCCCGGGACGACTGTGCTGCTCAACGCGCCTGCCCACCTCACGGACACGGCCCGTCCCCCAACTGCCCCACGAGGGCGTACGCCTGACCGACGGAACACGGGCGCCACCAGGGCTTGGGTCCGGCCGCCGCCGGGCGGCCGGCCGAGGCGGTCGGGCGCCGAGGCGGTCGGGCCGCCGGAACGGCCGGGGCCGTGGGGCGACGGCCACGCGCACCCGCCGCGGTCCGGTGTTTCGCCCGCCCGCCGGCGGGCCACCCGGTAGCGATCACATGAGGGCTCGCGGCAGGGGCACCGGACGGCGGGCCCGGGGACGAGAGGACGCGGCGCATGGGATCGGACGAGACACCCGGCACGGCGGTGGTGACCGGGGCTTCCTCGGGCATCGGCGCGGAATACGCCGTGCGGCTGGCCGGACGTGGCCGGGACCTGGTGCTGGTCGCCCGGCGGGGCGAGCGGCTGGCCGCCCTCGCGAAGCGGCTGCGCGACAGCGCCGGGGTGCGGGTGGAGACGGTGGCGGCGGACCTCGCCCGGGCCGACGACCTGGCCCGGGTCGCGGAGCGGGTCGCGGCCGATGACGTGGGCCTGCTGGTGAACAACGCCGGGATCAACGGTTACGGACCGTTTCCCGAGGTCGATCCCGCGCTGCTGGGCAAGGTGCTCGACGTGAACGTGGTCGCCCCCACCGTGCTCACCCGGGCCGCCGTGCCCGCGATGGTGGCGCGCGGTCGGGGCGCGGTGATCAACGTCGCCTCGCTGCTGGCGTTCGCCGGTTCCCTGCCGCCCGGGCCGCTGCCGCATCGGGCCGTGTACGCGGGTACCAAGGGCTATCTGGTGACGTTCACCAGGACGCTGGCGGCCGAGCTGGCCGGCACGGGGGTGCGCGTCCAGGTCGTCTGTCCGGGGCTGACCGAGACGGAGTTCCATCTCGGCGCGGGCGAGGCTCCGGTGGCCGGCGAGCCGAGGGTGCACGACGACGGCGGGATGCCACCGGTCGACGTGGTGGCCGCCTCCCTCGCCGGTCTTGAGGCCGGGGAGACGGTGTGCGTGCCCGGTCTCGCGGACGCCTCCGCCGTGGCCCGGCTGGCTGCCGCGGAACTTCACCTGCGCGACGGTTCCGGTGCGCGCATGGCATCCCGGTATCGGTCCGGCGAGGGCGCGGAGGGCTGATCGCAGAGCGCGACGCGTTTGAAATGGGCGGATGTGCGGCACTTGTCTGCCGCCCCCTCGGACAGGAGGAGGCGGCGCCCGGTGCGGCGCCGGTGCGGCGCGTGACGTGTCGGATACGGGTCGCACCCTCGCGCCTCGGGGGTGTCCGGCGGGCTGCGGAGGCTGTGCATGACGACGACCGTCGGTGTGGAAGAGGAGTACCTGCTGGTCGACGCGGCCACCGGCCGACTGGGCGCGTACGGCGAGAAGGTGCGGGCGGCGGCCGGTGTGGCACCGTTCGCCGCGGCCACGGAGATCCAGCTGGAGCTGCTCCAGGCGCAGGTCGAGGTGGCCACCCCGGTCTGCGGCACCCTGGCGGAGGTCGGCGGGAACCTGCTGCGGCTGCGGCACGCCGTGGCCGAGGCGGCGCAGACCTACGGCTGCCGGATCATGGCCGCCGGCACCGCTCCCATGGCGCTCGACAGCCCCGTCCCGGTCACGGACAAGGCCCGTTACCGGGCCATGCGCAGGCAGGCGCCGCAGTTGGTGGCCGAGCAGCTGGTCAACGGCATGCACGTGCACGTCGGTGTGCCCAGTCGGCGGGTCGGTGTCGAGGTGCTGAACCGGCTGCGGCCGTGGCTGCCCACGCTGACCGCCATGGGCGCCAACTCCCCGCTGTGGGAGGGGCACGACACCGGTTTCGCCAGCTGGCGCACAGTCGTCTTCGGCCGCTGGCCGGTCAGCGGAGTGCCGCCCCGGTTCGCCGACGACACGGATTACGACGTGCGGGCACGCCGCCTGCTGGGCACGGGGGTGATCTCGGACATCGGCCAGCTGTACTGGCAGGCCCGGCTGTGCGAGCGCTATCCCACGGTGGAGGTCCGCTGTCTGGACGTGCAGTCGCGCGCCGATGACGCCGTGCTGTTCGCCGGTCTGGTGCGCGGGCTCGTGGACACCGCGATGCGGGAGGCCGCCGCCGGCCGTCCGGCGCCGGACTCGAGCCCTGAACTCCTCGACGCGGCGATGTGGCAGGCCGCCCGGCACGGACTGGGCCAGGACCTGATCGATCCGGACGGCCGGCGCCGCCGTGCCGGAGATGTGGTGTCCCATCTCCTCGAACACGTCGGTCCCGCGCTGGCGGAAGCCGGCGACGCGCGTGAGGTCGCCGCGCTGGTGCATCGCCTGCTGCGCCACGGCACGGGCGCGGACCGGCAACGCCAGACCTTTCTCGACAGCGGTCCCGACGCCGTCGTCACCATGATCACCGACACCACGATGATGCCGTGACGGGCGGGCGGCCCTCGCCCTTCCGGCGGTGAAGACGCGTCATGACAGGCCGGGCGGGGTATCACGGCCGTCACGGGGTATCACGACTTCGAGGCGATCCGTCGAAGGAGGTTCGAAGGCCGTGATGCTGTCCCATGTGTTCGAACGGGGCGTCCTGGTCGTCACGGTGCACGAGGACCCCGGCATCAGTGGCCGGGCCCTTCTCCTGACGCGGATCGGTGAACTCGTCGAGGCCCACCGGCAGGCGCATGTGGTCGTCGTCCTCGACGAGCCGGCCGCGGTGGCGACGACGGTCAGTGTCGTCCTGCGCGTCCATCACCTCTGCCGCGACCTCGGTGTTCTCCTGCACGTGGCCACCGGCAGCGCCGCCGCCCGCCGGGTCCTGGAGGCCAACGCCGACACCCACGGTGACCCTCTGGGGGTCCACGCGGACGTGGACACCGCCGTCGCCGCCGCCTCGGCGTTCACCGCCGCCGCCTGACCCCGTTTCCCACGGTAGGACTCCGGCGTTTTCCGGTCCGGGCGGAGGGTGCGACTGCCCCCGTCCTGCCGACGGACCAATCCGCGTGCCGCGCGGCCACGGATCACCCGAGGGTGCTCCGTCGCACCGCGCCTAGAGGAGACTTGTCGTGAGGGAAGCCGTACACATCGGCGGAAAACCGTCGTCGGGGCCCGATCTGCAGCAACTGCTGCACGAGGTGGCCCTGGGCGACCAGGAGGCGTTCGCCGTGGTCTACGACGCGGTGGCCGGGTCCGTACTGGGGGTCGCCAGGGCGGTGCTGCGCGACCAGGCGCAGTCGGAGGAAGTGGCGCAGGACGTGCTGGTGGAGGTGTGGCGCACCGCGCCGCGCTACCGTCCCGACCGTGGCAGCGCCCTCAACTGGATCCTCACCCTCGCCCACCGGCGCGCGGTGGACCGGGTCCGGTCGGTGGAGGCCGCCGCGGCCCGTGACACCAAGGCCGCCCTGCTGGAACGGACACCGGAGTACGACGAGGTGACCGAGCAGGTGGAGACCCGGCTGGAGCAGCAGCAGGTACGGCGTTGTCTGCGCACCCTGACCGAACTCCAGCGCCAGTCCGTCACGCTCGCCTACTACCGCGGCCTGACGTACCGGGAGGTCGCCGAGACGTTGGCGCTGCCGCTGGGCACGGTCAAGACGCGGCTGCGCGACGGGCTCATCCGGCTGCGTGACTGCCTGGGGGTGACCGCGTGACCACGGCCGAACGGCACGATCTGACGGGCGCCTACGCGCTACAGGCCCTGGAGGACGACGAACGGGCCGCCTTCGAGCGGCATTTGGCGCGGTGCGAGGCGTGTGGGCAGGAGGTCGCCGAGTTCACGGCCACCGCCGCGCGGCTGGCGCTGGCCTGCTCGGTGCCGGCCCGGCCCGCCCTGCGCGAGCGGGTCCTCGACCGCATCACCGGCGTGCGCCAGGTGGCGCCTGTCGTCGCGCCCGTACGGCGGGCCCGTGGCCGGTCGCCGTGGGGCGGTGGGCCCTCCGGTCGGGCGGGCTGGTCGCCGCGGGGCGGTGGAGCCGCCCGTTGGGCGCTGGCCGCCAGTGTGGCCGCCGCGCTGTTCGGCGGTGTCGCGGTGTGGCAGTACGAGCGCGCCCAGGACGCCCGGGAGCAGGTGGCGCGGGCGCGGCGGGGCGGGGACGACCTGGCCGGTGTGCTGGCCGCGCCGGACGCCAGGTCGCGTTCCGCGCGGGTGGCCGGCGGCACCGCGACCGTGGTGGTCTCGGCGGCCCGGGACCGGGCCGTCTTCCTCGCCTCGCGAATGGACCCGCCACCGCGCGGCAAGGTGTACCAGCTCTGGTTCGCCGACGGCGGGACGATGCGGTCGGCCGGGCTCGTGGACCCCGGCCGGGGCAGCCAGGCGGTGCTCATGTCGGGCGAGGTCGGCGAGGCCTCCGGCGTCGGGGTCACCGTGGAGCCGGCCGGAGGCTCCCGGCGGCCGACGTCCGCCCCGCTGGCCCTGCTCGCCGTGCCTTCCTGAACGGCTCAGGGACTTCGGCATCGCCCGGAACTAGGGCGATACCACCATCACCCGGACCGGAGAGGTCGACGGCGCGCCGCAACGCGGGGTCGGCGAGGCGCCGGGTGGCGTCGCAGTGCCGTGGGCGCCGGGCGGGCGCCGCGCGCGCGGGCCGTGAAGCCCTCGGGGAATCGGTGGAGCGCGCCCGACTTCTCGTGGGGTCGGCGGGGGCCGACGGTGCCGGCTCAGTTACGGCCTGGCCCGGTGCCCGGCGCCACCGCCGCCTCCGGTGACCCCGCCCCTCCACCTGCGAGCTGCCCACCCCGGCCCCACGGGCGGGCGATCGCCTTCCCGGCCCGCCGGAAGGCGATCAGCCGCCCGGGCGGGGACACTGGAGCGGGAGGGGCACGGGAGCAGGGGCGATGCCGGAGGTGCGGATGAGGCGCGGCACGGACAGGCGGGGACCCGACCCGACGGTCCTCGGCGCCCGGTCATGAGTACGGCGTCCGCTGGCGCCGGTGGACCGGACCGGTCGTCCCTCGCGGGCCAGACCGTCGTGGTGATCGGCGCGAGCGCGGGGATCGGATTCGAGACCGCCCGCCAGGTGCGCGCCGAAGGCGGCCGGGTGGTGCTCGTCGGCCGCGACCCCGAGCGGTTGCGGAAGGCGTCCCTCGAACTCGACCCGGTCGCCACGGCCGCGTTCGACGCCACCGACACCGATCGCCTCAAGCAGTTCTTCGACGAGCTGCCGGGGCCCGTCGACCATGTGATGGTGACCGCCGGCGCCCCCTTCTACATGCCGCTGGAAGGCATGGATCTCGCCGACGCCCGGCGCGAGTTCGACGATCGCCTCGCGGTGACGCTCGCGGTGGCCCTGTACGGCCGTGACAAGGTCCGTCCCGGGGGGACGCTGCTGTTCGTGGGGGGTACCGGAGGCCGGCGCCCCGCCGTCGGCATGGCCGTCGTCTCCGCCCTCACCGCCGCCCAGCCCGCCCTCGTGGCGAACCTGGCGCTGGAACTGGCCCCGGTCCGGGTCAACCTGATCGCCGCCGGATTCGTCGACACGCCCCTGTCGGGCCGCCTCCTGGGCGACCGGGTCGACGCGCGGCGCGAGGAACTGCGGGCGACGCTGCCCATCCGACGGGTCGTCGAGCCGGCCGATGTGGCCGCACTGGCCCTGCACATCATGCGCAACGACGCCCTGACCGGCGCGACGTACGACATCGACGGCGGCCAGCAACTCCTCCCCCGCTGACTCCACCGGGGACTGCCCTGGCCTCCCCCGGGGGGCCGCCGTGGAGCCGGCCTGGGGGCCGCCGTGGCCTCCGTGCTGGGGCGGCCGTGGCCCCGGTGGTGGTCGGACTGCCGTGGCCTCCGTTGCCAGGGGCGCCATGGCTCCCGTCCCGGGGGGCCGCCTGGCCGCCGGCTTCGGCAGCCCGTTGACGGCCGGTGTCCTGGCGCGAGCCGCAGTGGAATCTCCGGCTTCGGCGGACTGCTGATCCCCGTCCGGCACGGTCCGCCGTCGGCATCTGTGCGCGGCGGTTCGCCGACCTCGGGGCCCGGCCGGCCCTCCCCGGCCCGCGTCAGGGGGTCCGGACGCCCGGGCGGAACTTGGGGATGCGGACCGTGATCTTCGTGCCGGCTCCGACGCCCGTCTCGACGACGAGGCCGAAGTCGTCGCCGTAGACCTGCCGCAGTCTGCGGTCGACGTTGCTCAGGCCGATGCCGGTGGCCGGGCCGGCCGTGCCGCGCAGGATGGCGCGCAGGCGTTCCGGTTCCATGCCGATGCCGTTGTCCTCGATGACGACCCGGGCCTCGGTCCCCTCGTCCTCGGCGACGATCGTGACGCTGCCGCGGTCGGCGGACTCCTCCAGACCGTGCTTGAGGGCGTTCTCGACGAGGGGTTGCAGACAGAGGAAGGGCAGAGTCACGGGCAGCACCTCGGGGGCGATGCGCAGGACGACCTTCAGACGGCGGCCGAAGCGGGCGCGGGCGAGTTCCAGGTACTGCTCGATCGAGCGCAACTCCTCGGCGAGCGTGGTGAAGTCGCCGTCCCGGCGGAAGGAGTAGCGGGTGAAGTCGGCGAATTCCTGCAGGAGTTCGCGGGCGCGCTCGGGGTCGGTGCGGACGAAGGAGGCGATGCTCGCGAGGGAGTTGTAGATGAAGTGCGGGGAGATCTGGGCGCGCAGGGCCCTCACCTCGGCCTCGTGCGCGCCGGCGCGGACCCGGTCCAGGTCGGACAGGTCGAGTTCCACGGAGAGTCTGCGGGCGGTCTCCTCGGCCGCCCGGACCAGGGCGGCCGGCTCCGCGCCGGTGAGCACGGCGAGCGCGCCGACCTTCCTGCCGTCGCACGTGAGGGGGACCAGTGTTGCCCAGCGGACGGGGCAGTCCTCCTCCTCGCATGGCAACGGGACCGTCCGGGTGCGCGGGGAAGGGGCGGAGGCGGGGGCGAAGCCCGCCGCGAGTTGGTCGCGGTGGTGGGCGCAGGCGCCGTCCCAGGCGAGGACGGTGTCGGCCCCGGCTGTGTCCCGCGCCGTGCCGGCCTCGGCGGCGGCGGAGTCGGCTTCCGTGGCGGCGAGGATCGCGAGCGCGGGTGTGCCGAGCAGGGGGCGGAGCCGGCGGGCCGCCTTGCGGGCGGCCTCGGGGGTCAGTCCGGCGCGCAGGGGCCTCGCCGCGAGCGAGGCGGCGCGCAGGACGTGGAAGGTGGTGTCCGCCGTGTCGCCGCCGGTCGAGTGCTCCCGCTGTCGACGGGCCGCCCCGTGCCCGAGGGCGGCGCCCAGGACGAACACCGCGAGACCAGCCAGGACCAGGGCGGCGGTGGCGAGCACGGTCATGGGCGGCCCGCCCGGTCCCGGCCCGGCGGTCCCTTACGGGCCCCCGCCGGGTGTGGTCGCCCCGGGTGTGCCCGAGCCGGGCGGGGCGGGCCCGGTGGCGCTCCGGGTGGGTGGGCTGTCGGGGTCCTGCGGCTGGGGTGCACGGAGCGCCTCCGTCAGGTGGTGGTGGCGGGGCCGGGGCGGGCGGGTGCGGGGGCCGGTTCCGGCAGGTGCAGCCGGGCCATCGTCGCCGCGGTGCCCGGGGGGACCCGGTCCCGGGTGGCCAGGGAGGTCAGCACCATGGCCGCGAAGCCCACGGGCACGGACCAGACCGCCGGCCAGGCGAGCAGGGTGTGCGGCCAGCCGGCCCGGGCGCCGCCCGCGATGGTGACCGTCACCGCGACGAGCGCCGAGCCGCCGCCGAGGAGCAGGCCGGCGACGGCGCCCGGCGGAGTCAGACCGCGCCACCAGATGCCGAGGACGAGCAGGGGGCAGAACGAGGAGGCGGACACGGCGAAGGCGAGCCCGACCGCGTCGGCCACCGGAAGGTCGCCGACCACGGTGCCCGCGGCGGTGGGCACGGCGATCGCGGGCAGCGTGGCCAGCCGGAAGTGGCGGACGCGGCGGAGACCGAGCGTGGGCAGCACGTCCTGGGCGAGTACGCCCGCCACGGACATGGTGAGCCCGCAGGCCGTGGACAGGAACGCGGCACAGGCGCCGCCCGCCACGAGCGCGCCGAGCAGATCGCCGCCGATGCCGCCGACCAGCCGCTGCGGCAGGACGAGGACGGCCGCGTCGGTGTCGCCGGTGAGCAGTAGATCGGGCGCGTACAGCCGGCCCAGCATGCCGTACAGCGGCATCAGCAGGTAGAAGGTGCCGAGCAGGGCGAGCACGATCACGGTGGTGCGGCGGGCGGCGCGGCCGTCGGGGCTGGTGTAGAAGCGGACCACGACGTGCGGCAGCCCCATGGTGCCGAGGAAGGTGGCGAGAATCAGCCCGTAGGTGGCGTACAGGCCGTGCTGTTGGCGGCTGGAGGACAGCGGTCTGGCCCAGCTGGACGGGGCGGTGCCACGGGCCGTCGGGTCCGGCAGGGGGACGCGGGCGCCGGCCGGGAAGCGCACGGTGGTGTCCGTGCCGATCCGGTGCCGGCCCTCGGTCAGGCGCAGCGAACCGCCGTGTACGGTACGGCCGTCGACGCTGCCGGACGCGGTCACCCGGACCGGCTCGGGCACGGTGAGGGTGAGCGCCCGATCCAGGCGTACCTCGGTGGCGCGGTGGAAGACGGGCCGCTCGTCCCAGACGGGCGCCGGGGTGTGGTCGGCGCGCCAGGCGAACACGAGGAACGCCACGGGCACCAGCAGGGCGGTGAGTTTGAGCCAGTACTGGAAGGCCTGGACGAAGGTGATACTGCGCATGCCGCCGGCGGCGACGGCCAGGGTGACCACGGCGGCGACGACCAGGCCCCCGAGCCAGCCGGGGGCACCGGTGAGGAGCCTGAGGGTCAGGCCGGCGCCCCGGAGCTGGGGCAGCAGATAGAGCCAGCCGATGCCGACGACGAGCACACCGGCGATCCCGCGGACCGCGCGGGACTCGAGCCGGGCCTCGGCGAAGTCGGGCAGGGTGTAGGCGCCGGAGCGGCGCAGCGGGGCGGCGACGAAGGCCAGCAGCACGAGGAAGCCGGCGGTGTAGCCGATGGGGAACCACAGCATGTCGGGGCCCTCGGCGAGGACGAGTCCGGCGACGCCGAGGAAGGAGGCGGCGGACAGGTACTCGCCGCCGACCGCGCAGGCGTTGAGCCGTGGGGCGACGGTCCGCGAGGCCACGTAGAAGTCGGAGGTGGTCCGCGAGATCCGCAGGCCGAGCGCGCCCACGAGGACCGTGGCGAGGACCACGGCCGTCACGCCGGCGATGCCATACGTCTGGTTCACCGGGCGGTCCCGGTCGGGGCTCGGCGCATGGTCAGGGGCGTTCCCCGGGGACCGGGGCGGCCGGGCCGGCCTCGTTGCGCTCGGCGCGGTGGACGTACCAGGCGCCGATGGCCAGCAGGGCCGGGTACGGTGCCACGCCCAGCAGCAGCCAGACGGCCAGGGGAACGTGGGAGGCCGCGTCGGGGAGCGGCAGGATCCGCAGGAGTACCGGGAGCAGTCCGAGGAGGGTGGCGAGCAGCGCGGTGGTGACGAGCGCGGCGCGCAGTTGACGGCTCATCAGCGCGTCCACGGCCGGTTCGGATCGGGGTGCGGGCCGGGGGTCCGGGGCGCGTGCCGGGCGTGGCACGGGCGTGCCGTCGCTGGTGTGCGGCCGTCCGGTGACCACTTCTCTGCGTGGGACGGACTCCGCACCCATGACGCGCTCCCCGACGTCGCGGTGATCACCTGTGTGCGGCGAGTGTACGCAGCGGGCCGGTGGCGAGACAGACGGCGAGCGATAATCGCCACGACCGCGTCACCGGGTCCGGCGTCAGGGGCCCGCGCCCGGAGTCGGCGCCCTCGCGGCACTCACCGCGACCGCGCCGCCGCGTGCCGGGCCAGCAGGTCGCGCAGTTCCCGCGCGTTGCGCCGGCTCACCGCCAGGACGCGGTCCCCGATCCGCACGGTCAGGTTGCCGCCGTCCAGGCGGAGTTCCTCGATCCGGCCGAGGGCAACCAGCCGGCTGCGGTGGATCCGCACGAAGCCGCGGGCGCGCCACTGTTCCTCCAGGGCGGACAGCGGAACGCGCACCAGGTGGCTGCCGCCGGAGGTGTGCAGTCGCGCGTAGTCGCCGTGGGCCTCCACGTAGGTGATGTCGGCGACGTGCACGAACCGCGTCACTCCGCCCAGTTCCACCGGGACCTGGTCCCCCAGGACGGAACCCGGCTCGGGTGCGGGCGGCGGAGTGGCGGGGCGGGGGCCCTGCCCGGCCCGGAGCAGCTCGGCGACCCGCCGTACGGCCTCGGCGAAGCGCTCCTCGCGCAGGGGTTTGAGCAGGTAGTCGACGGCCTTGAGGTCGAAGGCGCGCACCGCGAAGTCCTCGTGGGCCGTGACGAAGACGATCAGCGGCGGCGCGGCGAATGCGCCGAGCAGCCGGGCCAGTTCCAGGCCGCCCAGACCGGGCATGTCGATGTCGAGGAAGACGACGTCGAAGCCCTCCGGGCCGTCGGGGCCCGCCTCCACGGACCGGCTCAGCAGGCGCAGTGCCTCGGTCGCCGCCGACGCGGGCACCACGCGGCCCACCCGGGGATCCCCGGCCAGGAGGTAGAGCAGCTCCGCGAGCGCGGGTTCCTCGTCGTCCACCGCCAGGACGCGCAAGGGGGCGCCACTCACGCTCATACCCGCTCCCGCCTCCCCGTCGGCCTCGTCATCGGCCATCCTGGCCCGCGGGGCCGCTCCCGTCGAGATCGCGCGCATCGGTGTGCCACGGCCGAGCGCGGTTCACTCGGGCAGCACCAGGCGTGCCGTCTCCCCCGGGTGGATCGGCAGTGCCAGGTCGCGCAGGCGCATGTCGATGGGCGAACGGTCGGAGGCCGGTACGGCGATCTCCAGCAGGCCGCTGCGCAGCCGCAGATGGACGCCCCAGTGGCCGTGGTAGCGCAGCGGGAAGCCGTAGGAGGAGAGTTCGGGCAGCGGGACGGGGTCGAGGTGGAGGGCGCCGGCCCGGGTCTCCAGTCCGGTCAGTCCGCGCTGGACGAGGTCGAGGGTGCCCGCCATCGCGCCGAGGTGGATGCCCTCGCCGGTGGTGCCGCCCTGGAGGTCGGCGATGTCCCCGCGCAGGGCTTCCTGGACGAAGGCCCAGGCGTCGGCGCGGCGGGCGCGGGCCAGGATCCAGCCGTGGACCAGGCCGCTGAGGGTGGAGCCGTGGCTGGTGCGGTGCAGATAGTGGTCGACGGTCGCGGTCCAGGTCCGCTCGTCGAGCGGATGCCCCAGCCGGTCGAACAGCGCGCGCAGTTCGGGGGGCGAGAACAGGTAGCCGAGCATGAGGACGTCGGCCTGTTTGGAGGCCTTGTAGCGGTTGACGGTGTCACCCTCGGCCTCCAGGATCCGGTCCAGGCGCCGGATGTCGTCGTACCGTTTGCGGTAGCCCGCCCAGTCCAGTTCGGCGAGGTCGCCGTAGCCCTCGAACTGGCTGATCACCCCGTCGTGGAAGGGGATGTGCAGGGTGCGCGAGACCTCTTCCCAGCGGTCGGGTTCGTCCGGTTCCAGTCCGGTGGCCTCGGTGAGTTCGCGGCGGCGCGGCTCGGGCAGGGTGCGCAGCAGTTCCAGGGCGCGGGTGAGGGTCCAGGCGGCGGTGATGTTGGTGTAGGCGTTGTCGTCCAGGCCCGGCCGCAGGGCGTCGGGGTAGGCGTCGTGGTACTCGTCGGGGCCGACCACGCCCCGGACGCGGTGCCGGCCGAGGTGGTCGTCCCAGACGGCCGAGTCCCCCCAGAACCGGGCGATCCCCAGCAGCATCTCGGCGCCCTCGCCGTGCCGGAAGCCGATGTCTCCGGTGGCCTCGCAGTACTGCCAGATGTTGTACGCCACCGCCGAGCCGACGTGGTGCTGGAGCCGTGAGTGGTCGGGCAGCCAGCGGCCGGAGCGTGGGTTGAGGTGGAGTTGCTGGGTCTCCTCGCGGCCGTCGCTGCCGCTCTGCCAGGGGTAGAGCGCGCCGCGCCGGCCGAGTTCGCGGGCAGCGTGGCAGGCGGCGTCCAGGCGGCGGTGCCGGTAGTGCAGCAGGGCGCGGGAGACCTCGGGCAGGTGCAGGTTGAGGTAGGGCAGGACGAAGAGTTCGTCCCAGAAGACATGGCCGCGGTAGGCCTCGCCGTGCAGGCCGCGGGCTGGTACGCCGACGTCGAGGTCGGCGGTGTGCGGGGAGAGTGTCTGCAGCAGGTGGAACAGGTGCAGACGCAGGATGCTGCCCGGCTCGCCGGGGACTTCGAGCGCGGTGCGCCGCCACAGTTGCTCCCAGGCGGTGGCGTGCGTGTCGAGCAGTTCGTCGAAGCCGGGCGCGGCGCGGACCCGGTCGACGGCGGCGCGCAGCGGGTCGCCGATGGCGGGGTCGCGGGAGGTGTGCAGGGCGATGGTCTTGTCGACGGTGACGGTGCGGCCGGGTGTCAGGTGCAGCCGTAGGCGCTGTACGGCCCGGCTGGCCTCGTGGGCGTGCGTGACGGGTGTCTCGGCGGTCAGCCGGGCGGCCAGGGCGAAGTGGATGCGGGAGGTGCGGGTCCGGCAGTGCAGCCACACCGTGCCGGGGGCGGTGGTGCCGGGGTGGACGTGGGTGAGGTGGCGGCCGTCCAGGTCCCGGTAGCGGGCCACCCCGGAGTTGGTGACGGTGCCGTCGAGCGCGGCCTCGACGTCCAGGTCGACGGGGTGGCCGTCGGCGGTGAACTCGGTGCGCAGGGCGGCGAGATGGGGGTCGGCGAGGTGGACCAGGCGCAGTTGCCGCACGAGGAGGGTGGCGCCGCCGGCGAGGGTGTAGCGGGTGCGGCGGTCCAGCAGGCCGGGGTCGAGGTGGAGCATCTGGTGGTGCTCGGTGACGGGGGTGGTGTCGGGGGTGAGCCAGTCCACGTCGGCGGGGCGGAAGCGCAGGGGCAGCCAGTCGGGCAGGTTGACCAGGTCCTCGTTCTCGACCCAGCGTCCGGCGACCTCGGAGGTGAGCCGGTTGTAGCAGCCCGCGGCGTAGGTGCCGGGGTAGTGGACGTGGTCCGCGCGGCACTCCGGCAGGGCTCCCCGGGTGGCGAAGTAGCCGTTGCCCAGGGTGCACAGGGACTCCCGCAGCCGTTCCTCGTCCGGGCGGTAGCCGTCGTACTCCCAGGTGGGCCCCGTCGCCCTCACCCCTCCGACAGCAGTGCGGTGAGGATCCGGTCGGGGGTGAGGGGCAGTTCGCGCAGCCGGATGCCGGTTGCGTGGTGGACGGCGTTGCCGAGGGCGGCGGCGGTGCCGACGATGCCGATCTCGCCGATGCCCTTGCTGCCCATGGGGTTGAGGTGGGGGTCCTCCTCGTCGATCCAGTGTGCCTCGATGTCGGGGACGTCGGCGTGGGTGGGCACGTGGTAGCCGGCGAGGTCGGCTTCGGGGAAGTCGCCGAACGCGCTGTCCAGGGTGCTGTGTTCGGTGAGGGCCATGCCCAGGCCCATGACCATGGCGCCGACGAACTGGGAGCGCGCGGTGCGGGCGTTGAGGATCCGTCCGGCGGCGTAGACACCGAGCAGCCGGCGCACACGGGTCTCGCCGGTGATGGTGTCGACGGCGACTTCGGCGAAGTGGGCGCCGAACGCGTGGCGGGCGTAGGGGCTGTCGGCGTCGGCCAGGCCGGTGGTGTCGGCGCGGACCTCGATGCCCTCGTCGGGCAGGGGTCCGGTGTGCCGGGCCAGCCGGGCCGTCAGTTCGGTGCAGGCCTGGTGCACGGCCCAGCCCCAGGAGGCGGTGCCGGAGGAGTCGCCGGCCAGTGGTGCCGGGGGGAGGTCGCTGTTTCCGACGTCGGTGCGCACCCGGTCGAGGGGGACGCCGAGGGCGTCGGCGGCCACCTGGGCGAGGACGGTACGGGCGCCGGTGCCGATGTCGGCCGCGTTGACCTGGACGACGAAGCCGCCGTCGGGCAGCGCCCGGGCGCCGGCGGTGGAGGGGGAGACCTTGACGGGGTACGTCGCGGCGGCGACGCCGGTACCGATGAGCAGGGGGCCCTCGCGGCGGGTGCCGGGGCGCCGGTCGCGTCCGTCCCAGCCGAAGCGGCGGGCGCCTTCGCGCAGGCACTCCACGAGGTGGCGGCTGCTGAAGGGGGCGCCGCCGGCGGGCTCGCGGTCGGGTTCGTTGCGCACGCGCAGCTCCACCGGGTCCATGCCGAGGACGTCGGCGAGTTCGTCCACGGCCGACTCCAGGGCGTACATGCCGGGTGCCTCGCCGGGTGCCCGCATCCAGGAGTTGCTGGGCACGTCGAGGGCGACGACCCGGTGGGAGCTGCGCAGAGCGGGGCTGGCGTACATGACGCGGGAGACCACTGCGGCGTACTCCACGAACTCCTTCACGTGGGAGGTGTAGGTGCTCACCTCGTGCAGCAGGGCCGTGAGCCGGCCGTCCGTGCTCGCGCCGAGCCGCAGCCGCTGCACGGTGGGGGCGCGGTGGCCGACGACGGTGGGCATGTCGCGGCGGGCCTGGGCCAGGGTGACGGGGCGGCCGGTGTGCCGGGCGGCCATCGCGGCGAGGACGAGGTCGGGGCGTGGGGTGCCCTTGGCGCCGAATCCGCCGCCGACGTGCTCGGAGACCACCGTGATCCGCTCCTCCGGCAGGGCGAAGAGCTGCGCGAGCACGGAACGGGCGGTGGTGCCGCCCTGGCTGGAGGTGTGGACGGTGAGCCGGTCACCGGTCCACTGCGCGGTGGTCGCGTGCGGCTCCAGGGGGTGGTTGTGCAGGGGCGGCACCCGGTAGGTGGTGTCGACGCGGACGGGGGCGGCGGCGAAGGCGGCCTCGGGGTCGCCGTGTTCGACCCGGGCGGGCCCACTGCTGACCCGCTCGGGCTCGTGGGCGCGTGGGTGGTCCTCGGTGAACTCGGCGTCGTGGGGTTCGCCGGCGTAGGTGACGCGGACGGCCCGGGCGGCGGCGCGGGCCGTCTCCAGGGTCTCGGCGACGGCCAGGGCCACGCACCAGCCGCGGTGTGGCACGTGCGGGTCCTGCAGTACGGCGAGGGTGGCGTCGTCGGACTCGGCGAGGCGGGGGGCGTCGTCCGGGGTGAGGACGGCGAGGACGCCGGGCAGGGCGAGGGCGGCCGTGGTGTCGACGCCGGTGACCCGCCCGCGCGCGATCGTGGCGGGTACGGGCCAGGCGTGGGCGCGGCCGGGCACGGGTTGCTCGGCGGCGTAGCGGGCGGCGCCGCTGACCTTCTGCCGTCCCTCCCGTCGTTCGGCCGGGGCGCCGAGGGCGGTGTGGGTCATGGAGGCCTCCGATGGCATACCGGTCGGTTCACACCCCGGCGGGCGTCGGGGCGAGGCGGCCCAGGACGTCCAGGGCGAGATTGCGGGCGAGGGGCACTTTGTACGCGTTGTCCCGCAGGGGCTCGGCGTGGGCGAGTTCGAGGGCGATGGCGCCTTCGAAGGCGGCGGGCGTGGCAGGGGCGCCGAGCAGGGCCAGCTCGGTGTGCCGGGCCCGCCATGGCCGGTGGGCGAGCCCGCCGAAGGCGACGCCGACCTGGTCGACGATGCCGTCCTCGACGCGCAGCACGACGGCGACGGAGGCGAGGGCGAAGGCGTACGACGCCCGGTCCCGGGCCTTGCGGTAGGCGGACGGGGCGCCGGCGGTGGTGGCCGGGAGCAGCACGGCGGTGATCAGTTCGCCGGGGCGGATCCAGGTGTCCCGCTCCGGGTGCTCGCCCGGCAGCCGGTGGAAGTCGGTGACGGCCAGGCGCCGGGTGCCTTCGCTGCCGTACAGCTCGATCTGGGCGTCGAGGGCGGCGAGCGCGACGGCCATGTCGGAGGGGTTGGTGGCGATGCAGCCCGCGGAGTGGCCCAGGACGGCGTGGTCGCGGTGGACGCCCTCCCGGGCCCCGCAGCCGGTGCCCGGGGCCCGTTTGTTGCAGGGTTTGCCCAGGTCCTGGAAGTAGGGGCAGCGGGTGCGCTGGAGCAGGTTGCCGCCGGTGGTGGCGGCGTTGCGCAGCTGTCCCGAGGCACCGGCCAGGAGTGACTGGGAGAGTGCCGGGTAGCGGTCGCGGACGCGGGGGTCGGCGGCCAGGTCGCTGTTGCGGACGGTGGCGCCGACCCGCAGCGAGCCGTCGGGCAGGTCCTCGACGGTGTCCAGCGGCAGCCGGCCGACGTCGATGAGGACCGTGGGGTGTTCGACCCCGAGTTTGAGCAGGTCGACCAGGTTGGTGCCGCCGGCCAGGTAGCGGGCGCCGGGGTGGGCCGAGTACGCCTCGACGGCTTCCTGGACGGTGCCGGGCCTGAGGTATGCGAAGCCGTTCACCGGATCACGTCCTCCACCGCCTCGACGATGCGCGGATAGGCGCCACAGCGGCACAGGTTGCCGCTCATCCGCTCCCGGATCTCGGACCGGTCCAGCGGGACGGGCCGGCCGGAGGGGGCCGCGGGGTCGGTGACGTGGGAGGGGTGGCCGGCCTCCGCCTCGGCGAGCATGCCCAGGGCGGAGCAGATCTGGCCCGGGGTGCAGTACCCGCACTGGAAGGCGTCCCGGTCGAGGAAGGCCCGCTGGAGCGGGTGCGGCTGCTCGCCGTCGCCGCCGAGGCCCTCGACGGTGGTGACCTCGCTGCCGTCGAGGGTGACGGCGAGGAGCAGGCAGCTGTTGACGCGGCGTCCGTCGACCAGGACGGTGCAGGCACCGCACTGGCCGTGGTCGCAGCCCTTCTTCGAGCCGGTGAGATCGAGGTCCTCGCGCAGCAGGTCCAGCAGGACGCGCCGGTGGTCGACGAGCAGGGTGTGCGGTTTGCCGTTCACCCTGAGGGTGACCTCGGAGTGGTGGCCGGGCTGGTATGCGCTGGTCATGGCGGGATGACCTTCCGTACGGGCTGAGTGGCCGTGGGAACCGCGTATCCACGCCCGGACGGCTCACACGTCTCAGCCGGCGTCCGTACCGGAACGGGTCATCCGGTCGGTGACGTCCGCGGTGTCCCCGGCGGGCGGTGCGCTGACCCGCGCCTTGGTGCCGTAGTCGTACAGACGCAGCACGGTGGTGCTCGTCACCTGGGCGTTCTGCTGTCCCGGGGTCCTCTGCCTCAGCGGGTGCAGGGTGAGCCGGAGGCTCTCCTGGCGCAGCCGGCCCCGCTCGTCCAGCCACAGGTCCACGGGCAGCGCGGCCTTGCCCAGCTGGTGCCGCAGTTCCTGTTCCTGTGCGGCGTTGCCCGAGGTGAGCGCCGAGACGGGGACGAGGACGCGGTACCCGGTGGTGCGGGTGCCGTCCAGCGTCCGGGTGCCGAGGCGGGTGACGCTGCCGGAACCCACGCCCTTGAGGTAGCGCACGGGCTCGGCGGGGTCGCCCACCTGGGACCGGCCGGCGGAGCCCCGTTTGGCGAGCCGGGCCAGGTCGATCTTCGTCCAGGTCTTTCCGTCGGGGACGGTGCCGCCGTCCTTGCCGGACGGCTTCTGGTAGACCACGCCGTCGACGACGCGCTGCTCGACGGTGGTGCCCTGCGAGGTGAGCGTGATCCGGCTGGTGCCGCGCTCGAGGTCGGCGACCCCGCTGCCGTGCGCGGTGAGGGCCTGGCCGTCGGCGACGACCTTGGTGCTGACGGCCATCCTGGCGCCGCCCGCGGCGACCGTCCGGTCGTAGGCGTCCTGGACGGCGCGGGCGGGCGGGGTCGCGCTTTGCTGGGCCTGCGTGTGGCCGCCCTTGCCGGTGCCGTCCTCGCTGCCGCAGCCGGTGAGCCCGGCGGCGAGGGCGAGGACGGCGAGGGTGCTTGCGATGCGGGCCTTCGGCACGGTGCGTTCTCCTGGCAAGTCGGGTCGGTACGCGCTCACTTGACCCGATGTCGGTTTCCCTGTCCGGTGCCGCTCACGCCCGCCCGGTCACGGGTAGCGGACGAGGTTCGCCACGTTCGTGGCGGAGTTGGAGGGTCCTCCCGTGTTGTTGACGACATGGCTGATGGTGCCGGTGCCGCCGAGGGAGACGGTCACCATGCTGGTGAAGCGGACGTTGGGGTTGTTCGGTGCCTCGATGGCGTGGGCCGCGGTGACGGCGGGGTTGGCGTTGAAGTAGCAGTAGCTGCCGAGTCCGTAGGCCTGGTGGCTGGTGACGGAGTCGGCGACCTTGTAGGCCGCGTAGCCCTGGGTGGAGCCGTTCGTCCAGGCGGCCTGGTTCGGCGGGTCGTAGGGCATCTCGTTCTGGAAGAAGTAGGTGCGGCCGCCTTGGCCGTTCCAGATCGTCTGGTACTTCTGGAAGTGCTCGACGAACAGCCCGTACATCGTCACGTCGTCGCCGTTGACGACGAGTCCGGTGTCGGCGGTGTTGCTGGTCCAGCCGACGCCGCTGCCGTGGTCGGCGCGCCAGATCCACATGTGGTCGCCGATGACGTCGTCGCTGTTGACGACGAGGCTGGTGACCGCCTTGCCGACGCCCGCGCCGCCGACGCGGAAGTACACGTCGTGCAGGGAGGTCGGGTCGGCCGTGTGGGAGGCGGTGGAGCCGGCCGGTCCGACCTCGACGAGGGTCTTCGAGCTGGTGGTGCCGGCGTCGAAGAGCAGGCCCGCGATCTTGACGCCGTCGACGTCGGCGACGCTGAGGGCGGTGATGCCGTTGTCCGGGACGAAGGTGGCGAGCCCGAGGCCGAGGACGACCGTGTCGGGGCGGGTCACCTTCAGGGTCTGGTCGAGGTGGTAGACGCCCGGGGTGACGAGGAGGTTCCTGCCCGCGGCGAGCGCGGAGTTGATCTGGGCGGCGGTGGCGCCTGGCTTGACGACGTAGAAGGTGTCCAGGGACAGCGAGCTGCCCGCCGGGGCGCCGTCGGCCCAGCTGGTGGCCGTGGAGGCGGTGCGCACGGACGGCACGAACACCTGGTACTTGCCGGAGCCGTCGACGTACAGGAACGGCTTCTCCCGGGTGACGGGGCTCTGCGCGACGGTCGTGTGCGGCGGGTTGGGGAAGGTGGTGGCCGGGACGCCCTGGCTGCCGACGAAGACCATGTTCCAGTTGGCGCCGGTCCAGCCGCCGAGCTGGGAGTTGCGGGTCAGCCACTGCTGCTGGGTGCCGGAGTTCACCCGCCCGTCGATCTTGCTGTCGGCGAGGTAGCCGCCGGAGGACCAGCCGCCGTCGTCGAGGGCGAGGTTGCCGCGCAGATGCATCCGGCGGTAGGGGGCCGCCTGGGAGACCGCCCAGCGGTCGGTGCCGCCGGTGGGGGTGACGGAGAGGTTCTCGGCGCCGCGCCAGAAGTTCTGGGTGGCGTTGCCCTGGAACCAGTCGGCCTCGGCGTGCACCGCGCCGCCCACGTTGACGGCGTCCGGAGTCAGACCGAGACCGAGCACCTGGGTGTAGAAGCCGACGTTGACGTCGGCGCTGTAGGTGCCGGGCTTGAACAGGACGGCGTAGCGCTGGGAGCCGAACTGGTTGGTCTCGTGCTGGTGGAAGATCGAGTCCAGCCGGCTCTGGATCGTGGCGGCGGGCATCGAGGGGTCGAAGACGACGACGTTGGGCCCGAGGTCGGGGTCGGCGCCCTGGTTCACGGGGACCACCTGGAAGCGCTGGGCGGCGGTGCCGTTGCAGGTGTACTGCACGAACTGCGTGCTGTCGGCGGTCGAGGCGGCCGGGTCGTCCAGGCACTTGCCGCTGTTGCGGTTGACGAAGTGGAAGGCCCCGCCGCCCTCGTCCACGGGCTGCCACTGCTGGTTGGCGCCGCCGCCGTAGGTCCACAGGTGGACCGGGGCGTTGTCGGCGGTGGAGACGTCGGCGACGTCGGCGACCTGGTTGGTGTCGTTGCGGTTGTTGACGCGGACGTAGCCGTCGCCGGTGTCGGTGAAGCTCCATTGCTGGGCGGTGGAGCCGTTGCAGGTGTACTGCTGGACGGTGGTGCCGTTGGCGGTGGCGGCGGCCTTGGCGTCCAGGCATTTGCCGCTCGCCGCGTTGACGACGGTGGCGAAGCCGGTGGGCAGGCTCGCGGCCTGTGCGGGTGCGGGGGCGGCGGTGAGCAGGGACGCGGCCACCACGGTGATCAGCGCGGCCGCGGTCGATGCGCGGCGGCGGGTGAGGCGAGGCACTGGTTCTCCCGGTGGGCGAGGGTCAGCCGGTGTAGGCGGCGAAGACGCGGGTGTAGTCCCAGGCGGACTGGCTGACGCCGGAGCAGCTGTCGGCGGGGCCGCCGGTGCAGGGCCGGTCGCGGTTGGCGGACCAGAAGGTGAGCCGGGCCAGGTGGTGCTGCTGGGCGTAGGCGAGGATGGTGCGGAAGTCGTTCACCGTGACGGTCTCGTTGTTGTCGGTGATGCCGTTCATCGACGAGATGCCCATGTCCCGGTAGGCCTGGTCGTCGCTGTAGTGGTACGCGTTCTTGAGGGCGTTCTTCAGGCCCTCGGCCGCCTGTGTGGTGAGGTTGCCCATGTTCTGTCCGGCGCCGCCGAAGTCGAAGGGCATGATGGCCCAGGCGTCCACGGTCAGCCCGGAGGAGGCGGCCCGGTTGATGAGGCTGGTGTCGGGGCCGCTCTGCCCGGTGCCGATGGTGATGTACACCTTCAGGCCGGGGTTGTTGGCCTTGACCGTCTTGAGCGCGTCCACCGTGCGCTGCTGCACGGTCGGGTTGCCGTAGGCGTCGGCCTCGATGTCGATGTCGATGGCTTTCAGGCCGTAGGCGTTGATCACCTTCTGGTAGGCACCGGCGAGTTCGCCCGCGCTGGAGCAGGAGCTCTCCAGCTTGTTGCCGCTGTAGCCGCCGAAGGACGGGATGACGTCCCCGCCGTTCGCCCGGACGGTGTTGACGGTCTGCTGGTCGACGCCGCCGGTCAGGGCGCGGCTGCCGTCCCACTGCGGGTTGCAGTAGCCGTTGCTGAGCACGAAGGCGAGGGTGAACCACTTCACGCCGGTCGCCTGGGTGATGGTGCTCGGGTTCGGCGGGCTGCCCCAGCCGTTGTACAGGTACGGCGCGACGGCCATCGAGCCGGCCGGTGGCGTGGTGCCGCCGGAGGCGGGCGCGGTCCACTTCTGGTTGGCGCCGCCGCCGCAGCTCCAGATCTGTATCCGGGTGCCGTTGGCGGAGTTGTTGTCGGTGACGTCCAGGCACTTGTTCGCCTGCGGGTTGACGATGTCGTGGGCGGCCGTGACGGTCCACTGCTGGTTGGCACCGCCGGTACAGGTCCACAGCTGCGCCTTGGCGCCGTCGGCGGTCGAATTCCCGGTCACGTCCAGGCACTTGCCGAGGGCGCGGATGGTGCCGTCGCTGCCCACCGTCCACTGCTGGGCGCCGGTGCCGTTGCAGTCGTAGAGCTGGACGGCGGTGCCGTCGGCGGTGCCGGCCGCGGCGACGTCGAGGCACTTGCCGGCCAAGCCGGTGATCGTGCCGGTGGCGGCCTGGGCGGGGGCGGCGGTGAGCAGGCCGGTGGTGAGGGAGAGCACCGCGAGCGAGACGGCGGCGGGCAGGGTTCTGGCCATGCGGGGGCGGCCTTTCGGGTGGGGGGTCCGGACACGCCCAACAGCCAGGGGCACGCATGGCGTTGGGCGCGTCCGGTGTCTTTGTTTAAGGCGTGAAGTTAAAGGTCCGGACCACGCTAGTCAAGAGGTTGGACAGCGGTCACGGACCTGGACGCCCCCGAGCGGTGGCGGATCGCCGGTTCCCGGGCCGCCGGCCGGCCCCGCGCCCGCGCCCGGGGCCGACCGGCCGGTCTCAGATCCGCGCGTCCCCTCCCGCCGGCACCTCGTCCTCCCGGCGGGCGAACTGGGTCCGGTGCAGCTCGGCGTAGCGCCCGTCCGCGGCGAGCAGCTCCTCGTGCGTGCCCCGTTCCACGACCCGGCCGGACTCCACGACGAGGATCTCGTCGGCGGCCCGCACGGTGGACAGCCGGTGGGCGATCACCACGGCGGTGCGGCCCTCCAGCGCTTCGGTGAGCGCCTCCTGGACGGCGGCCTCGGAGGTGTTGTCCAGGTGGGCGGTGGCCTCGTCGAGGATGACCACGCGCTGGCGGGCCAGCAGCAGCCGGGCGATGGTCATGCGCTGGCGTTCGCCGCCCGAGAGCCGGTAGCCCCGCTCGCCGACCACCGTGTCCAGGCCGTCGGGCAGGGACCGTACGACGTCGGCGAGCCTGGCCCGGTCAAGGGCGTCCCACAGCTCCTCGTCGCCGGCGCCCGGGCGGGCCAGCAGCAGGTTGGCGCGCACGGTGTCGTGGAAGAGGTGGCCGTCCTGGGTGACCATGCCGAGGGTGGCCCGCAGGGACGAGGCGGTCAGGTCGCGCACGTCCACCCCGCCGATGCGGACGGCCCCCGCGTCGACGTCGTAGAGCCGGGGCAGGAGCTGCGCGATGGTCGACTTGCCGGCGCCGGAGGAACCGACCAGGGCGATGGTCCGGCCAGGTTCGGCGCTGAAGGAGATGCCGTGCAGGACCTCGGCTCCGCCCCGGGTGTCCAGGGCGGCGACCTCCTCCAGGGAGGCGAGGGAGACCTGGTCGGCGGCCGGGTAGGAGAAGCGGACGTCGTCGAACTCGACGGCGACCGGGCCGTCGGGCACCTCACGGGCGTCCGGCTTCTCCTCGATGAGCGGCTTCAGGTCCAGCACCTCGAAGACCCTCTCGAAGCTGACGAGGGCGCTCATCACCTCGACCCGGGCGCCGGCCAGCGCGGTCAACGGGGCGTACATCCGGGTCAGCAGCAGGGCGAGGGAGACGACCGCGCCCGCCTCCAGGGTGCCGTGCAGCGCGAACCAGCCGCCGAGGCCGTAGACGAGGGCCAGCGCGAGGGCGGAGACCAGGGTGAGGGAGGTGATGAACACCGACTGGGCCGTGGCCGTGCGCACCCCGATGTCGCGGACGCGGGCGGCACGCGCGGCGAACTCCGCCGACTCCTCCTCCGGACGCCCGAACAGCTTGACCAGGGTGGCGCCGGGGGCGGAGAAACGCTCGGTCATGCGGGTGCCCATCGCCGCGTTCAGGGCCGCCGCCTCGCGCTGCATCCGGGCCATCCGGCCGCCCATGCGGCGGGCGGGCAGCACGAACACCGGCAGCAGGACGAGTGCGAGCAGGGTGATCTGCCAGGACAGGGTGAGCATCACCGCGAGGGTGAGCACCAATGTGACCAGGTTGCTGACCACACCGGAAAGGGTGCCCGCGAAGGCCCGCTGGGCGCCGATCACGTCGTTGTTGAGACGACTGACGAGCGCCCCCGTACGCGTACGTGTGAAGAACGCCACGGGCATGCGCTGCACATGATCGAACACAGTCGTCCTGAGATCGAGGATGAGCCCCTCCCCGAGCGTCGCCGACAGGCGCCTGCCGAGGATGCCGAGCCCCGCCTCCACGATCGCGACGAGCGCGATGAGCAGGGACAGCCGGACCACCGCCGCGGAGTCGTGCCCCGCCACGATCGCGTCGACGACGCGGCCGGCGAGTACCGGGGTGGCCACGGCGAGCAGCGCCGTCACCACCCCCAGCAGGATGAAGCGGACGATGCCGGCGCGGTGCGGGCGGGCGAAGGCGGCGATGCGGCGCAGGGTGGCGAGGGCGAGGGGACGGCGCTCCGTCTGCGCGGTCATCACGCTGTGCAGCTGCGTCCATGCGGTGGTCTCCATGCTCATGGAAGAGAACGTAGAACCTCAAGGTTCGTTGAGGTCAATGTCCGCGGCATTTCACCCCCTCCGGAGTCCCCCCGACCGAAGGCCCCGATGACCTTGATGTCCCCGATGTCCACAGCCCGTAAGTCGCCGTCCGCGATCGGGCCATCCGCTGTTGGGCCGGCGCGGAGAACCTGTGGTGATGTGACCGCCGTACCCCTTCCTCCGCTCCCCGGGGGACGACTCCCCCGCCGCGTCCCGGTCCGCCGGGTGGTGTGCCTGGTCCCGTTCGCGCTCGTCGCCGTGGCCGCCGTACGGCACCGCTCGGTGCTCGCCGAGGGCCTTGGCCAGTTGCGCACCGCCTCCTGGCCATGGCTGCTCGCCGCGGTCGCCGCGACCTGTCTGACCTGGGTGGCCGCCGCGTTCACCCGGCAGGGCGCGGTGGTGCAGCCGCTGCCCAGGGGTCGGCTTCTGGCCACGCAGTTCGCGGCGGGCGCGGCCAATCATCTGCTGCCCGGCGGGCTGGGGGCGGGCGCGGTGAACCTGCGCTTCATGGCGGTGTGCGGGGTGTCGCTCGCCCGTTCCTCGGCGGCGCTCGCCCTGTATCTGGTGGCCGAGTGCGTGGGCCGGCTCGGTCTGCTGGCCGCGCTGCTGATCGCCTTCCCGGACGCGCTGCGGCTCGGCTCCCTGGCGCCGGCCGGCTCGGCGTTGCCGGTGCTGCTGGGCGCGGCCGCACTGTTCGCCGTCGCGGCGGCCGTCCTCGCCCTCGTGACACGGCTGCGCGCGCGGGTGCTGGCGTTCGCGCGGGACGCCCTGGGCGAGGCGCGTTCGGTGCACCGCCGGCCCGCCCGCGCGCTGGCCCTGTGGGGCGGCTCGCTGGCCTTCCCGGCGCTGCAGGCGGCCGCTCTCACCGCCGTCGGTCAGGCGCTGCGGCTTCCGGTGCCGGCCGCGCACATGGCGCTGGCGTATCTCGCGGCGACGGCCGCGGTCGCCGTGGTGCCGACCCCGGGCGGGCTGGGTTCGGTCGAGGCGGCGCTGATCGTGGCGCTGGTCGCGGTGGGCGGTCCGGGCGCGGGGGCCACGGCGGTGGTGCTGGCCTACCGGATCATCACCGTGTGGGTGCCGCTGGTGCCGGGGGCGCTGACGCTGGGGGCGCTGGTGCGGCTGAAGGTCGTCTGAGGCAGAGTGGGCCCTTCGCAACGAGAGTTCAGTCGGCAGGGGGTTTCGTCGTGTCGGTCCGTGTGGAGCGCGAGGGGCACGTCACCACGGTGGTCCTCGCCCGGCCCGAGGCGCGCAACGCGGTCGACGGCCCGATGGCCGCCCAACTCGCCGCCGCCTTCAGGGCGTTCGAGGAGGACGACAGTGCGCGGGTGGCGGTGCTGTGGGGCGAGGGCGGCACGTTCTGCGCGGGAGCGGACCTGAAGGCGATCGGCACCGAGCGCGGCAACCGGGTGGCGCCGGACGGTGACGGTCCCATGGGGCCGACCCGGATGCGGCTGTCGAAGCCGGTGATCGCCGCGGTGGCCGGGCACGCGGTGGCGGGTGGCCTCGAACTCGCTCTGTGGTGCGATCTGCGGGTGGCGGAGGAGGACGCCGTGTTCGGGGTGTTCTGCCGCCGCTGGGGAGTGCCCCTGATCGACGGCGGAACGGTACGGCTGCCCCGGCTGATCGGCGCCGGCCGGGCCATGGACATGATCCTGACCGGCCGCCCGGTACCGGCCCGCGAGGCCCACGCCATGGGCCTGGCCGACCGCCTGGTGCCCACCGGGCGGGCCCGCGCCGAGGCCGAGGCGCTCGCGGCGGGCATCGCCCGCTTCCCCCAGGCCTGTCTGCGCGGCGACCGGGCGTCGGCGCTCGACCAGGAGGGACAGGACGAGGAGACGGCGATGCGCGCCGAACTCGCCCATGGCCTTGCCGTACTGGCCGAGAGCCGGGAGGGCGCTGCCCGCTTCGCCGCGGGAGCCGGCCGGCACGGATCGTTCACGCAACCCTGAGCGGTCCGGCGACGGCAGGCGGGGGTGGGGCCCCGGCGCGACGAGGCGGAGCGGGCGGTGCCTTCGGTCAGGGGGCGCGCGGGGCGGGCCACGGCCCTCCCGTCAGCCAGTCCAGTGCCGCCGCGCCCGTCCGGGCCCCGTCCCGGGTCGCCTCCCCGGCCGGGCGGCCGGGAGCGCGGACCGCGCCGGTGGCGAAGACGCCGGGTCGTGAGGTGTGCGGGCCCGCGTCCAGGACGAGGCCGCCCCGGCGGGCGAGTTCGTTCTCGGGGACGAACTCGCCGGTGAAGACGACCGTGTCGCAGGGCAGTACCGCCGTACGGCCGTCGCGGCGGCGGACCCGGACCCCGGACAGGCGTCCGTGGCCGAGCAGCTCGGTGACCGTGGTGTCCGTGAGCAGCGGCGTACGGTGGCGCAGCCGGGCCGCGTGGGCACGGGTGCGGCTCGTCCGGGCGCGCGGATCCCCGGTGACCAGGGCGACGACCTCGGCACCGGCCGCGCGGACGGTGTCGGCCGCCCTGTACGACACGTCCTCGGCGCCGACGACGAGCGCGCGGGTGCCGATGTGCTGCCCGAACCGGTATACGGCCCGCTGGAGTTCGCCGGTGGTGTAGACGCCGGCGGGTCGGGTGCCGGGCACCAGGCGGGCGGTGCGGGGGCGCTCCCGGGCGCCGGTGGCGAGGATCACGGCGCGTGCGGCGATGGTCTCGGGCCCCTGGGGGCCGGTGGTCTCGAGCACCGGGCACCGCTCGTCGGTGGTGCCCGCCGGCCAGTCGAGTACCGTCACCCCGGTGCGGACCACCGCGCCCGCCCGGTCGGCCGCCTCGGCCATCAGCCGTGCGTAGGCCCCTCCGGACAGTGGACGCGTCCACGTGCCGAAGCCGCCGTGCGCGCAGTACCGGGGTGCTCCGCCGGGCTCCGTCTCGCGTTCCAGCACCTCCACGTGCCCGGCACCGGCGCCGGCCAGCCGGGCGGCGGCGGCGAGACCGGCGGGGCCCGCGCCGACCACGAGGGCGTCGACGAGGCGCGGGGGCGTCACGGCCGGCTGTTCCGTTCCGCTCGTCATGGCCGGCTCCCTCCCCCGGGTCCGTGTTCGAGCAGATCGCGGACCGCCGCCCCGCAGTAGAACCCCTGGCAGCGGCCGGCTCCGGCCCGGGTGCGGCGGCGCAGGCCCTCCCGGGTGCGGGCCGGGATCGTGCCGGCCAGGGCGTCGCGGATCTCGCCCCGGGAGACGCGCTCGCAGTGGCAGACGAGGACGGCGTACTCCGGGTCGGTGGCGACGAGTTCGGGCCGCTGGTGGGGGCGGGGGCAGTCCGCGCCGAGGTTCGGCAGGGCGACGGGCTCCGGTTCGCGTACCGGGCCGAGGTCGAGACCGCTGTCGGCCAGCAGGCCGGCCACGTGGGCGGCGATGGCCAGGGACGCGGTCAGTCCGGTGGAGCGGATGCCGCCGACGGTGACGTACGCCTGTCCGGGGTGAGCGGTGATGCGGTAGTCGTCCTGTCCGGTGGCCGCGCGCAGTCCGGCGTACACGGCGGTGATCTCCTCGTCGAGCAGGGCGGGCAGGATGCGCCGGCCCTGGTCCCGCAGCATGGCGAGCCCTGCGGCGGTGGAGTGGGTGGCCCGCTTGTCGTCGAGGTCCTCGGCGGTGGGCCCCAGCAGGACGTTGCCGTGGACGGTGGGCGCGATGAGGACGCCCTTGCCGAGTGCGGTCGGGACGGGCAGCAGGATGTGCCGGACGAGGGGGCGGGCGAGCTTGTCGTAGACCAGGAGCTGGCCGCGGCGCGGGGTGACGGTGAAGTCCCGGTGGCCGAGCCGGCGGTCGAGGGTGTCCGCGTGCAGTCCGGCCGCGTTGACCAGGTAGCGCGTGCGCAGGGTGCCGCGGCTGGTGGTCAGGAGGTGGTCGTCGCCGTCCCGGGACACCTCCTCGACAGCGGTGGCCAGGTGCAGGTCGACTCCGGCGCGGACGGCCTGGGTGGCGTAGGCCAGGGTGGTCGTCCAGGGGCAGACGACGCTCTCCCCGGGGACGTGCAGGGCGCCGAGCGCGCCGGGGCCCAGGCGGGGTTCGCGGGCGTACAGTTCACCGGCGCTCAGCCGGCGGGCGTCGAGGTACGCGTTGCGCCGGGCCTTCTCGGCCAGCCGGGGCAGGGCGGCCAGTTGCTCCTCGTCCCAGGCGACGAGCAGGGCGCCGACGCGTTCGACGGGGATGCCGGACTCGTCGGCGAAGGCGGTCAGTCGCCGGTGGCCCTCGCGCACCAGCCGGGCCTCCAGGGTGGCGGGGGTGGCGTCGAAACCGGTGTGCAGGATGGCGGTGTTGGCCTTGGAGGTGCCCTGTCCGACGTCGTCGTGGGCCTCCACCAGGGCGACCCGCAGGCGGGGCCGGCGGGCGAGTTCGCGGGCGACGGCGCAGCCGACGACGCCGGCGCCGACGACCGTCACGTCGTACGTCCGCCGGGGCAGCGGCCCCTCGGTGGTGACGGTCATGCGTCGAGCAGGGCGGCGACGGCGGTGCGGAAGCCGGCCCGGCGTTCGGCGGCCTCGGCGGCCGGGATGCGGGGTTCGTACACGGCGGCCGGTTCCGGGTCGGGCAGGGCGTCCTCGACGCCCAGCGCGGGGTCCGCGCCGAGGCGGGCGAGCGCGGCGGCGCCGAGCGCGGTGGCGTCGGGCAGCGCGCAGACCTCGACGGGGCGTTGCAGGAGGTCGGCCTGGGTCTGCATGAGCAGGGCCGAGCGCGTCAGTCCGCCGTCGACGCGGAGCAGGTCCAGCGGGGCACCGAGGTCGGTGGCGGCGGCCTCGGCGAGCTCGGCGACCTGGGCGGCGATGCCCTCGCACAGGGCGCGCACCACGTGCCCGGGGCGGGTGTCGAGGCCGAGACCGGTGAGGGAGCCGCGCAGGTCGCCGCGCCACCAGGGGGCGGCGAGACCGGCGAGGGCGGGGACGAAGGTGACGCCGCCGCTGTCGAGGACCGTGCCGCCGACGGGGTCGAGGTCGGCGGCCCCGGCGATGACGCCGAGGTCGGTGAGCCAGCGGACGGCGGACGCGGCCGTGTACACCTGTCCGTCCAGGCAGTAGCTGGTGGCGCCGGCGAGCCGCCAGGCCACGCAGCCGACCAGGCCGGAGGTGCCGAGCCGGGGCCGGTCTCCGGTGTGCGCGAGCAGGAACGCCCCGGTTCCGTAGGAGCACTTGGCGGTGCCGGGGGCGGTGACGCGCTGGGCGAGCAGGGCGGCCTGCTGGTCGACGATGAGTCCGGTCAGGGGGATCTCCCGGCCGAACACCCCGGTCGTGCCGACCGGTCCGGCCACGTCGGTCACCTCGGGCAGGCGCTCGTCGGCCAGGCCGTAGAGGTCGAGGGCGCGTGGGGACCACTCGGCGCGCTCCAGGTCCAGCAGCTGGGTGCGGCCCGCGGTGGCGGCGTCGGTGACGTACGCGCCGCCGGTGAGGCGGTGGATCAGCCAGGCGTCGGAGGTGGTGACGACGCCCTCGCGGGTGCGGTGGCGGCGGATCCAGGCCATTTTGGGCGCGGCGAAGTAGGGGTCCAGGGGCAGACCGGTCAGCCGACGCAACTCCTCGGCGTGCGGCCTGAGTTCGTGGCACACGGTCTCGGCCCGCCGGTCCTGCCACACCAGGGCGTCGGTCAGGGGGCGTGAGGTGGCCGGGTCCCAGGCCAGCACGGTCTCGCCCTGGTTGGCCAGACCCAGTGCCACGACGTCCTCGCCGGCCTCGGCGAGGGCGCGCCGGCCGGCGTCGACCAGCGAGTCGTACAGCTGGTCGGGGTCCACCTCGACCAGGCCGCCGGGCAGATGGCGGGGACGCACCTCGGCGAAGCCGGTGCCGAGGACGCCGCGCTCGGGGCAGACCACGAGGGCCTTGGTGCCGGACGTGCCCTGGTCGACGGCGAGGACCGGCCCCGTCATGGCATCCTCCCGCGCCCGCTCCCGAAGATCACCGCGTCAGCGTGCCGTCGACGCGTGCGGCTCGTCAAGAGTCGTTGGGCCGGAAGTCAACTCCAGGAAGTTAAAAGTTGAGTTGGCAACAATGGAAAGGGCGCAACCTCGGCCTCTATAGTGACCGCCGACCGCTCGCGACACTTCGATCACCGCCCCGGGGAGGGCTGTTGTTACGTCACCGCGTCACCTCACCGACGCGCCGGTGGCGGGGGGCCGACGGCTGATGGCCAGAGAAGGAGTCCGCCCCTCCTACGACCCCGCCGGCCCCGACCACGCCCTGCGCAGCGCGCTCCAAGACCTGCGCACCGGGCGCTGGATGGCCATGCGGGCCCTCCTCGCGGACACCACCCAGTGGTCGCAGTGGACCCAGCGCACCCAGGTCCTCGCGGCAGCCGCCGCCGGCACCGACGTGGTGCGGGCCTGGCTCGCGGAGGAGCCGGGCAGTGTCCACGCGGCCGTGCTGCACGCCCGGGTCGGGGTGGAGCGCGCACTGCGTGCCCGGCGCGAACGGCACCGCCGTACGCACGAGTTGTGGATCGAGGCCTGGGACGCCGCCCAGAGCGCGACCCGGCTCGCCCCGCGGGACCCCGTCCCCTGGGTGTGCCTGCTGGCGCTGGCCCAACTGGATCCGCAACAGCGCTGGGAGGAGCACCGGGCCGCCGCACCGGAGCCGATGCTGCCGCCGGCCCCGTGGGGGCTGCTGGCCGAGGCCGGCAAGCGCGACCCGTTCAACCGGGAGGCCCACCACCGCATGCTGCAGTTCCTGTACGCGCGTGGTGGCGGGGGCCGGCTCGCGGAGGCCGCCGGCTATGCCCAGTGGGCCGCCGGGCAGGCCCCGCCCGGTTCCGCGCTGCACGTACTCCCGCTGTACGTACGCGTCGAGCGCTACCGCCGGGACAGCGGACACGACGCGGCGCTCGACCTGCACTGGGTGGCGGAGGACGCGGCGCGGGAGGCGGGGCGCGCCCTGGACTCCTGGTTCGAGCACACCCACCGCGCCGAACGCTCGCTGCTGGACCTCAACCACCTGGCGCACGCCCTGTGGGGCTGTCTGCGATTCCGGGACGCGGCCCGGGTGTTCGAGGCGATCGGCCCGTACTTCACGCCGCCACCCTGGATGTACCGCTCCCCCGACCGCGACCGGGCCGCCGACCTCTTCGCCCAGGCCCGGGACCGCTGCCGGGCCGCAGCGGACGGTTCCGCCGCACATCACTGAGCGGAACGCGCCGCCATCTGTGAACGCTCGTCCGATCCGCCCCCCCTGACGCGCATCCCCCGGTGCCGCGTTCCCCCCGATTCCCCGGAGGTCTGAGCATGTCCCGCACCCCCGATCCGACGCCCGCCGCGGGCGTGCCGCCGCAGGACGAGGAACAGCGCCTGCGCGAGCTCGGCTACCGGCCGGTGCTGGCCCGACGCATGGGCGGCTTCGGCAACTTCGCGATCAGCTTCTCGGTGATCTCGATCCTGTCCGGCTGCATGACCCTGTACGGCTTCGGCCTGAACACCGGTGGGCCCGCGGTGATGTTGTGGGGCTGGGCGGGCGTCGGCCTGTTCGTGCTGTGCGTCGGCCTCGCGCTCGCCGAGGTCACCAGCGCCTACCCGACGTCCGGCGCGCTGTACTACATGGCCGACCGGCTCGGCGGCCGTCGCTGGGGCTGGTACACCGGCTGGCTGAACCTGCTCGGTCTGCTCGGCGCGATCGCCGGCATCGACTACGGCGCCGCCCTGTTCGTCGGCGCCTTCGCCAACCTGCGGTGGGGTTTCGAGCCGACGCCCGGCAAGACCATGCTGATCTTCTGCGTCATCCTGCTGCTGCACGCGACGCTGAACCTGTTCGGCGTCCGGCTGGTCAGCGTGCTCAACTCGGTCAGCGTGTGGTGGCACCTGGCGGGCGTCGCGCTGATCGTCGGCGCCCTCGCGATCGTCCCCGACCACCACCAGTCGGCGTCCTTCGTCTTCACGAAGTTCGCCAACGAGACCGGCTGGTCCAACCCGTTGTACGTGGCGGCGATCGGCTTGCTCCTCGCCCAGTACACCTTCTCCGGCTACGACGCCTCCGCCCACCTCTCGGAGGAGACCTCGCAGGCCTCGGTGTCCGCCGCGCGCGGCATCGTCCGGGCCATCTGGGTCTCCTGGCTCGCTGGTTTCGTGCTCCTGGCCGGCCTGACCTTCGCCATCCAGGACTACGACGCGACGCGCACCACCGACACCGGGGTGCCGCCCGCGCAGATCCTGCTGGACGGACTCGGCACCGACGGTGCCAGCGCGCTGCTCGTGGTGGTGATCATCGCCCAGCTGTTCTGCGGCAACGCCGAGGTCGCCGCGGCCAGCCGGATGGTGTTCGCGTTCAGCCGGGACGGCGCGCTGCCCGGTTCGCATCTGTGGCGCAAGGTGAGCGACCGCACCCAGACCCCGGTGGCCGCAGTCTGGCTCGCGGTCGTCGTGGCCGGTCTGCTCGCCCTGCCGTCCCTGTACTCGGCGACGGCCTACAACGCGGTGACCGCCATCAACGTCATCGGCATCACCCCCGCCTACGCCATCCCGGTCCTGCTGCGGCTGCGCGCCGGCGACCGGTTCCGGCCAGGCCCCTGGCACCTGGGCCGCTGGAGCAAGCCCGTCGGCTGGGTCGCGGTCGTGTGGGTGGCCTGTGTGACCGTGCTGTTCTGCCTGCCGCAGGCGTCGCCGGTCACGGCCGACACGATGAACTACGCCTCCATCGCGCTCGCCGTGGTCCTGATCCTCGCCAGCGTCTGGTGGTACGTCGCGCGCCGGACGTACGGCACGCCCACCACCGCCGCCTACGGCAGCGACCGTGACCAGGCCGAACTCGCCGAGGGCATCGTCTGATCGCCCTGCCGGGGGCGGTGGTCCGGGTGCGAACCGGTGCGCCGGATACGGCAGGATGAGCGAGCGCGCGGATCGCCGGTGGACAGCCGGCCCCGCGCGATCGCACATCCCGCAGATCGAGCAGGTGACAACGTGACGAGACTTCACACCAGGCTCCGCGCAGCCGCTTCGGGTTCCGGAGGTGACCGGTGAACCGCGCGCTGACCCTGGACGACCTCGTCCTCGCCGGAATCGCCCTGGGCGCGGGCCTGTTGCTCGCCTTCATGTCCCGCACGCTGCTGCGCTGGCTGGCCAAGCACGCCAAGCGGACCCGCTGGAGCGGTGACGACGTCATCGTGGACGCGCTGCGCTCGGTCGTCCCCTGGGCGGCGATCGCGGGCGGAGCGGCCGCGGCCGCCGCCGTACTGCCACTGACCAGGGCCGTCCAGCACCGGACGGATCAACTCCTTCAGGTCTGGCTGATCTTCGTGGTGACGCTGTCCGCGGCCCGCGTCGTCGCCGGTCTGGTCCGCAGCGTCACCCAGTCCCGCTCGGGCGTGGCGGGCTCGGCGACCATCTTCGTGAACATCACGCGGGTCCTGGTGTTGGCGATCGGCTTCCTGATCGTGCTCCAGACGCTCGGCATCTCGATAGCCCCGCTGCTGACCGCCCTGGGAGTGGGCGGTCTGGCCGTGGCCCTCGCGTTGCAGGACACGCTCGCCAACCTGTTCGCCGGCATCCACATCCTCGCCTCCAAGACCGTCCAGCCGGGCGACTACATCCGGCTGAGCAGCGGCGAGGACGGCTACGTGGTCGACATCAACTGGCGTCAGACGACGGTCCGTCAGCTCTCCAACAACCTGGTGGTCATCCCCAACGGCCAGCTCGCCAAGGCCAACATGACCAACTACACCCGGCCCGAGCAGCAGCTGACCGTACCGGTGCAGGTGGGCGTGGGCTACGACTCCGATCTCGAGCACGTCGAGCGGGTGACGGCGGAGGTCGTCACGGAGGTCATGCGGGACGTCGCGGGCGCCGTACCGGACCACGAGGCCGCCGTGCGCTTCCACACCTTCGGCGACTCCCGCATCGGCTTCACGGTGATCCTCGGTGTCGGCGAGTTCAGCGACCAGTACCGGATCAAGCACGAGTTCATCAAGCGCCTGCACCGCCGCTACCGCGAGGAGGGCATCCGCATCCCGGCCCCCACCCGGACGGTGGCGCTCCAGCAGGGCGCGGTGATACCGCAGCAGCGTGGCGGGGAGGACCGCGTACCGGGCTCCGTGCGGGCCGAGTAGGCCCGAGCGAGCCGCCGAGCAGGCCGGCCGGCGCCGGGAGGACACGCCGGCCGGGTGCGCGGTGGTCAGTGCGTCACGGCGATCTTGAACGAGATGATCACCAGGCCGAGCAGCAGGTTGATCGCCGCGCTGCCCGCCACCAGCGGCCAGGACGCCCCCGACTGCCGCGCGCCCGCCGCCGACCAGCCCACCTGACCGGCGACGGCCACGGCGACCGCCAGCCAGCCCGCGCCGGCCACGTCCAGTCCGAGCAGCGGGCTCACGGCGACGGCGAGGGCCGGCGGGACGGCCGCCTCGACGATCGGCCACTCCTCGTGGCAGACCCGCCGGACGGTGGCCCCGTCCAGCGGACGTTGTGCGAGGCGGGCGCCGAACAGCTGGGCGTGGACGTGTCCCACCCAGAAGACGAGACCGGTGAGCAGCAGCAGGATCACCAGTTCCAGCCGGGGGAACTCCCCCAGGCCGCCGGCGCCGATCACCACCGACGCGGCGAGCATCGACCCGTACACGGCACCCGTGTAGTCGGCGTCGGCACGGCGCGCGGCACGGCGTTCCCGGGCCGGGGAGCGGTCGGTCGGAGGCATCGCCGTGACCTTTCCGTGCGGAGGTCCTCGTGGGGGCCTCGTGGGGGCCTCGTGGGGGCCTCGTGGGGGGCCTCGTCCGGTAACTGGGGTCCCGGCGGGCCCTCGCGCCGGGCGGGGCCCGGTCTCAGCGCTCGCCCGGGGGCGGCCCCGGGGCGACGCGTCCGGTGTCGAGCCGGATGCGGCCACCGGCCGCCAGCAGGGCGAGCAGGGCCAGGACGCCGAGCAGCACGAGGACCAGCAGCACGACCGTCAGGACCGTCGGATGGTTCCAGAGGGCGAACACGAGCACGATGATCAGCAGGACGGCCAGGGTGATGCCGCGGCGGTAGGCCAGCGTCCAGGCGCCGACCCGGCCGGTGTCGATCTGGTGCGCGGCCGCCCAGCGGGCCGCCGAGTCCGCCGTGCGGTCGGACGCCCCCCGGACGGCCACGGGCAGCCGGCCCGGCCCGACGAGATAGGCGCCCAGCGCGACGACGACGCCCAGGACGATCGCCGTACGCAGGCTGACCCGCAGAAAGCGCAGCAAGGTGTCGAACACGGCCGCGGCGGCGGCCCGGGACTGCACCTGCGGCGGGAGGTGGTCGAGGTAGTAGTGGCGGGCCACGATCAGGGCCACGGCCACGACCAGGCAGGCGAACGCGGCGCCCAGCGCGGTGCGCGCCAGGGCCCGGCGCCGGCGGCGGGCCAGCAGGACCCCGGCGACGCCGAGCACGAGGACGAGCACGGGCAGCCAGTTGCCGACGATGCCCAGCAGCCGCGCGGCGTCGCGGAACTCGGCGAGTTCGTCGGAGTGGAACAGCACCAGTTCCCGGTTCACCTGCGGAATCTCGGCGGCGGGTTTCAGCCCCGCGTCGACCAGCTCCTTCTTGACCCGGTCGACGGCGGTGCCCACGTCCAGGCTGACCGTGCCGTCGCTGACGCCTACCGCGCCGCGCCCCTGCCCGGTCAGGGCGTGCACGACGGCGTTGTGCGCGGTGCGGTTCGCGGTGCGCCACACCGTCGCGAAGGCTTCGCTGTCGACGACCCGGGTGGCGGCCTTGGTCACGGCCTGGTTCGCCGCGGAGTCGAGCTGGGGTCCCAGCCCCCTGATCGCGTCGGCGGCACGCGGCGGCAGGCCCTCCTTGCTCAGCCAGGCGGCGATGTCGCCGGCCGCCCGCTGCCCGTCCACATGGGCTCCCACGGCCTCGGTGATCCGATGGACCGCCGCGTCCCGGACCGCTGGGTCGCCGGCCAGCGGCGCGACGGTGGCCACATAGCGGTTGGTGTCGAGCACGATGTCGTGCACCCAGGTGGCCAGCAGCGCCAGCGGGACGAGGACGCAGGTCAGCACCAGGAGGATGGTCGAGGCGGTGGCGCGCGCGACGCGTGTGGCGGAGCGATGGGGGGCGCGCCCGGGCGGCGGTGTCTGCGCGCCACGGGCCGTGGCGTCACGGTCCGGGTCCGGCGCGTGCGGATCGGGCGGCTCGGTCACGGGGCTCTCCGGCGCGGTAGGTGCCTGGACATTCCCATTGCGTCAGCCCGGCGGGCCCCGCGCGCGCCGGGTGGGCCGGACGGACCAGCGGGCTCCCCCGGGGCCCGGTGCCGGGCACTTTGTTGCGTGCGGCCCGGCGGCCTGATGCGATGGCGGTGTGGGCCGTCCTCGCCATCGAAAGACGGCGGGCCCGGCGAAATCGTGGCGGGCGGCACCCGCGCGGCCCGGAGCGCCGGCTTCGGGCCCGGAACGGAAGGACGACGGGTGGTGGACGACGGTCGGCACCGGGCGCTGCGCATCCTGGACCAGCGGATCGACGCCCTCGCGCGGCAGCCGTTCCGGGCGCGGTTCCACTTGCGCGGGCGGGACCGGGCGACGGCCGAGCTGAAGGGCCCGGACACGATCCGCCGGCACGCCGACGACCTGATCGGCAAGCGGTTGGCACCGGCCGAGCCGTACAAGGACGGCAAGCAGACGCCGTACCGGGGGCATCCGGTGTTCGTGGCCCAGCACGCCACGGCGACCTGCTGCCGCGGCTGCCTGCTGCGCTGGCACGGGATCGCCAAGGGGCGGGAGCTGACCCGCGCGGAGCGGGCGTACGTGGTCGACGTGATCTGCCGCTGGATCGAGCGCGAGATGACGGGTGAGGCCGGGGCCGCTCCGGCGGGTGATCGGCCGTCCTGACCGCGCGGGCCCGGATCCGGCAGGGGGGCGGGGGCGTTTTCCGGCCGGGACCCCTGTCGAGCCGACCCCGGTCACGAGATATCTTGATGTCGAGCAATGTTGCAGACGTGGAGCGGAGCACCCGGTGACTGACTCGACCATCATCTACACCTACACAGACGAGGCCCCGGCCCTGGCGACGCATTCGTTCCTGCCGGTGATCCAGGCGTACGCGTCGCAGGCCGGTGTCGCCGTGGACACCCGCGACATCTCGCTGGCCGGACGTATCATCGCGCTCTTCCCGGAGTACCTGAACGAGGACCAGCGCATCCCGGACGCCCTGGCCGAGCTGGGCGAGCTGGCCAAGACGCCCGCGGCCAACATCGTCAAGCTGCCGAACATCTCGGCGTCCATCCCGCAGCTGAAGGCCGCCGTCGCCGAGCTGCAGGCCAAGGGCTACGCGCTGCCGGACTACCCGGACGACCCGAAGACCGACGAGGAGCGCGACATCCGCGCCCGCTACGACAAGGTCAAGGGCTCCGCCGTCAACCCGGTGCTGCGCGAGGGCAACTCCGACCGCCGCGCCCCGGCCTCGGTGAAGAACTACGCCAAGACCCACCCGCACCGCATGGGCGCCTGGAGCTCCGACTCCAAGACCGACGTGGCGACCATGGGCGTGGACGACTTCCGCTCCACGGAGAAGTCCGTGGTGATCGCCGAGGACGGCTCGCTCCGTATCGAGCTGGTCGGTGACGACGGCTCCACCACCGTGCTGCGCGAGTCGGTACCGGTGCTGGCCGGCGAGGTCGTCGACGCCTCGGTGCTGCGCACCGCCGCGCTGCGCGAGTTCCTGACCGCGCAGGTCGCCCGGGCCAAGGCGGAGGGTGTCCTGTTCTCCGTGCACCTGAAGGCCACGATGATGAAGGTCTCCGACCCGATCATCTTCGGTCACGTGGTGCGCGCCTTCTTCCCGAAGACGTTCGCGAAGTACGCCGAGACGTTCGCCTCGGCCGGTCTGACCCCGAACGACGGTCTGGGCGGCATCCTCAAGGGCCTGGAGAACCTGCCCGAGGGCGCCGAGATCAAGGCCTCCTTCGACGCCGAGATCGCCGAGGGCCCGGCCCTCGCCATGGTCGACTCCGACAAGGGCATCACCAACCTGCACGTGCCCTCGGACGTCATCATCGACGCCTCGATGCCGGCGATGATCCGCACCTCCGGCCACATGTGGGGCCCGGACGGCCAGGAGCACGACGCCCTCGCCGTCATCCCGGACTCCTCCTACGCCGGTGTCTACCAGGCCGTCATCGACGACTGCCGGGCCAACGGCGCCTTCGACCCGTCGACGATGGGCTCCGTCCCGAACGTCGGCCTGATGGCGCAGAAGGCCGAGGAGTACGGCTCCCACGACAAGACCTTCGAGATCCCGGTGACCGGCACCGTCCGCGTCGTCGACGCCTCCGGTGAGGCCCTGATCGAGCAGGCGGTCTCCGCGGGCGACATCTTCCGCGCCTGCCAGACCAAGGACGCCCCGATCCGCGACTGGGTCAAGCTGGCCGTCACCCGCGCCCGCGCCACCGGCGACCCGGCCGTGTTCTGGCTGGACGAGGGCCGCGCGCACGACGCCAACCTGATCGCCAAGGCCGAGCGCTACCTGGCCGAGCACGACACCGAGGGCCTGGACATCAGGATCCTGTCCCCGGTCGAGGCCACCAAGCTGTCGGTGGAGCGCATCCGCCGCGGCGAGAACACCATCTCGGTCACCGGCAACGTGCTGCGCGACTACCTCACCGACCTGTTCCCGATCCTGGAGCTGGGCACCAGCGCCAAGATGCTGTCGGTCGTCCCGCTGATGGCGGGCGGCGGACTGTTCGAGACGGGTGCCGGCGGCTCCGCGCCCAAGCACGTCCAGCAGCTGGTCAAGGAGAATTACCTGCGCTGGGACTCGCTGGGCGAGTTCTTCGCCCTGGTGCCGTCCTTCGAGCAGTACGCCGAGACCACCGGCAACACGCGGGCCAAGGTCCTCGCCGACACCCTCGACCGCGCCACGGCGACCTTCCTCGACGAGGACAAGTCCCCGACCCGTCGCGTCGGCGGCATCGACAACCGCGGCAGCCACTTCTACCTGTCCCTGTACTGGGCGCAGGAGCTGGCGCGGCAGACCGACGACGCCGACCTGGCCAAGGCGTTCGCGCCGCTCGCCGAGACCCTCGCGGGCAACGAGCAGCGGATCGTGGACGAGCTGAACGCCGTCCAGGGCTCCGCGGCCGACATCGGCGGCTACTACCAGGTCGACAAGGCCAAGGCGGACGCGATCATGCGCCCGTCCACCACCTGGAACGAGGCCCTGGCCGCGCTCGGCTAAAGCGCCCGCCGCGGCCTCGGCCGCCTGGTGAGTGACAGTCCGCCCCGGTCGGTGTCCCCGGCCGGGGCGGACGTGCGTGGTGCGCGCGCCGGTTATTTTGTGACGTCCTCATGTCACGTTTCGTATAGGACTGTTCCGCCCTGCCCGACTGTGCTTACCTCGTCACAAGGCAGCGCCGATCTCTCCGTGCGAGGAGCAGCATGAGCACCCAAGCCGACACCTCCGCCTGGTCGTTCGAGACCAAGCAGATCCATGCCGGTGCAGCGCCCGACCCGGTGACCGGCGCCAGGGCCACGCCGATCTACCAGACGTCGTCGTTCGTCTTCCGGGACACCCGGCACGCGGCCGACCTGTTCTCGCTCGCCGAGCCCGGCAACATCTACACCCGGCTGCACAACCCGACCCAGGACGTCTTCGAGCAGCGGATCGCCGCGCTGGAAGGCGGCGTGGCCGCGGTGGCGCTGTCGTCCGGTCAGGCCGCCGAGACCCTGGCGATCCTCACGCTGGCGGGCGCCGGCGACCACATCGTCTCCAGCCCGTCGCTGTACGGGGGCACGTACAACCTGTTCCGGCACACGCTGCCCAGGCTGGGCATCGAGGTGTCCTTCGTGGCCGACCCGGACGACACCGAGGCCTGGGCGGCGGCGATCCGGCCGAACACCAAGGCGCTGTTCGCCGAGTCGCTGGGCAACCCGCGCGGCAACGTGCTGGACGTACGGGCGGTCGCCGACGTCGCGCACGCGGCGGGCGTCCCGCTGATCGTGGACAACACCGTGCCGACCCCCTATCTGCTGCGGCCCTTGGAGCACGGCGCGGACATCGTCGTGCACTCCGCGACCAAGTTCCTCGGCGGTCACGGCACCACGATCGCGGGCGTGGTGGTGGACGGCGGCACCTTCGACTTCGGCGCGCACCCCGACCGCTTCCGGGACTTCACCGAGCCCGACCCCAGCTACCACGGTCTGCGGTACTGGCCGGCGCTCGGTCCGGGCGCCTTCGCGGTCAAGCTGCGGGTGCAACTGCTGCGCGACCTCGGCCCGGCGCTCGCCCCGCACTCGGCGTTCCTGCTGCTGCAGGGCGTGGAGACGCTGAGCCTGCGCCTGGAGCGGCACACCGCCAACGCGCAGGCTCTCGCCGAGTGGCTGGAACAGCGCGACGAGGTCGCGGTGGTCCACTACCCGGGGCTCCGGTCCAGCCGGTGGTACGAGGCGGGGCAGCGGTATCTGCCCCGCGGGGCCGGTGCCGTCGTCTCCTTCGAGCTGCGGGGTGGCGTGGAGGCGGGCCGGCGGTTCGTCGACGCCGTCGAGCTGTTCAGCCATCTGGCGAACATCGGCGACGTACGCAGCCTGATCATCCACCCGGCGTCCACCACCCACAGCCAGCTGGACGAGGAGCAGCTCACGGCGAGCGGCGCCTCGCCCGGGCTGGTGCGGCTGTCGGTGGGCATCGAGAGCGTGGCCGACCTCAAGGCGGACCTGGAGGCCGGTTTCCGCGCCGCCAAGGACGCGTAGGTGGCCGTCGGCGCGGCCTTCGGGGAGCCCCTGCCGCCGGCCACCGGCGCCTGGCGGGAGGGGGACCCGCCCGGACGGCGGCAGTGGTACACCGCGGAGAAACCGCTGCCGCTGGAGACCGGCGGTGAAGTGCCCGAGGTGCGGCTGGCGTTCGAGACCTGGGGGCGGCTCGCCCCCGACCGTTCCAACGCGGTACTGGTGCTGCACGCGCTCACCGGGGACAGCCATGTCGGCGGGCCCGCCGGACCCGGCCACCCCACCCCCGGCTGGTGGGACGCGCTGCTCGGTCCGGGTCGGCCGCTGGACACCGACCGCTGGTTCGTGGTCGCGCCGAACGTCCTCGGGGGCTGCCAGGGCAGCACCGGGCCGTCCTCCCCGCGCCCGGGTGGCGGGGGCGCCTGGGGCGGCGCCTTCCCGTTCCTCACCCAGCGCGACCAGGTCGCGGCGGAGGCCGGGCTCGCGGACGCGCTCGGCGTCGACCGCTGGGCGCTGGTCGCCGGGGGCTCCATGGGCGGCATGCGGGCGGTGGAGTGGGCGGTGTCGTACCCGGAGCGGACCGACGCGCTGCTGCTGCTCGCGACGACGGCGGCGGCGAGCGCCGAGCAGATCGCGTGGGCGGGCATCCAGGTGGGCGCCATCCGCGGTGATCCGCACTGGCAGGGCGGCGACTACCACGACAGCGGCCGGGGACCGCACACGGGTCTGGGCCTGGCCCGCCGCCTGGCCCATGTCACCTACCGCAGCGAGCCGGAGCTGCGGGTCCGCTTCGGCCGGCTCCCGCAGGAACCGCCAGGCCCCGAGGACCCGCGGGATCCGCTGCGTGGCGGCCGCTACCAGGTGGAGTCCTACCTCGACCATCACGCGGCCAAGCTGATCCGCCGCTTCGACGCGGCCAGCTATGTCGTCCTGACGGAGGCGATGAACGCCCACGACGTCGGCCGGGAGCGCGGCGGGCTGCGTGCCGCCCTCGCCCGGGTGAGCGCGCGCACCCTGGTGGCCGGCGTCGACTCCGACCGTCTCTATCCGCTCGACCAGCAGCGCGAACTGGCCGAGTTGATCCCGGGCGCCGGCCGGCCGCGACTGGTCCGGTCGCCGTACGGGCACGACGGGTTCCTGATCGAGACGGAGCAGGTGGGCGCGTTGGTACGGGAGTTGCTCGGCTGACACGGATGAACCCTCGTCGGTGCCGTGTGACACCTTGGTCCCGTCCCACGCCACCGACGGCCCCCAGGAGCAGCCCGTGCCCGAGTCCGCCCCCGCCCCCTCCTTCGAACTCCTGCCCGGCGGCGCCGAGTCGCCGGTGCTGCTGCACGTGCCGCACTCGGCGCGGACGATTCCCTCGGAGGTGCGCGCCGGCATCGTGCTCGGCGACGCGGAACTGGAACGGGAGCTGGACCACATCACGGACGCGCACACCGCCGAGCTGGCCGAGCGGGCGGCCGCCCTGGCCGGCGTCACGCCCTGGCGGTTCGTGAACCGGCTCTCGCGGCTCGTGGTGGACCCGGAGCGGTTCCCCGACGAGCGGGAGGAGATGCTCGCCGTCGGCATGGGGGCCGTCTACACGCGGACCACCCACCGGGCGGAGCTGCGCCCCGCGGACACCGATCCGCGGCCGCTCGTGGAGCGGTACTTCCGGCCCTATGCCCGGGCCATGACGCGTGCGGTGACGGACCGGCTGGCGGCGACCGGGCGGGCCGTGATCATCGACGTCCACTCGTACCCTTCCGAGCCGCTGCCCTACGAGCTGCACGCGGCCGGACCGCGGCCACCGGTGTGCCTCGGCACGGACGGCTTCCACACCCCGCCGGAGCTGACCCGCGCGGCCCGCGAGGCCTTCGCCGGATGCGGGGGAACGGGCCTGGACAGCCCGTTCGCCGGCACCTACGTACCGCTGGACTTCTACGGCCGTGACGCCCGGGTGGGCGCGCTCATGGTGGAGATCCGCCGCGACACGTACATGGCGGAGCCGGGCGGCCCGTCCGGCCCCGGCCTCGGCCGGCTGGCGTCGGCGCTCGCCGCGCTCGTCGACGCCCTGTGACCCGCCCGCCGGGCGGCACGCCGCACTCCCCGGCGGGACAGCGGCGGGGCGCGTACGACCGGGGAGTGGGCACGCTCACCGGGCAGTCCACGGCGCGGCCCGTGCCCGGGAAGGCATCGGCGCCGCCGGTTGGGGAGACTGATCACCGCCGCCGCACGGTCCGGGCCGCACCGAGCTGACTTGTCGTCAGATAAGCCGGTCGGCACCGCACTTCACGCCGGCCGCCCGGACTGCGGCTGCCGGTGCCGACCGGGTGAGCGGCTCAGGCCCGCAGCCACTCCGTGACGATCACCTGCGCGCCGGTCCGCAGCCGCAGGGCGAACGGGCCGGTCGGCGGGGCGTCGCTGGTGAAACGGCCGAGGGTGTCGACGGCGACCGGCCGGGCCGTCTGCGGGCCGCCCAGTACCTCGACGCGCGCGGGACTGGGCGGCAGCACCTGGCCGATCAGGCCGTCGTCGGTGACCTCGACGTCGACCGTGAGCTCCCCCGCGCGGAAGGTCAGCATGCGTGGCGCGTCCGTGACGCCCCTGACCGGCAGGGCGTCCACGAGGGAGTCGAAGGTCAGTTCGGCGATCCGGGCGTCCAGGTCGTGCAGGGCGTAGGCGTCCAGGGCGAGTTGGCGCAGCGAGTCGGGGACGGGGTCCAGGACGGCGGCCGCCTGGCGCAGTTCCTCCTCCAGCAGTGCGTCCGCGAAGTCGTCCCCGTCCGCGCCGTGCGGGAACAGCCCGAACTCGTCGTGCCCGTTCTCGTCGTGCCCGCTCCCGTCGTACCCGCTCCCGTCGTACCCGTTCTCGTCGGGTCGGTTCTCGTGGTGTCCGTTCACACCGCACCTCGTGCGTCCATCCGGGCCCGCAGGCGGCGCAGACAGCGCTGGCGCAGCGGTCCGATGCTGCCGACCGCGATGCCGAGCGCGGCCGAGATCTCCACATAGCTGGGTGGCGGGGAAGCCATCAGCACGCGCAGCAACTGCCGGCACCGGTCGCCCAGGCCGTCCAGTTCCAGCCACAGCCGGCGGACCCGCTCGGCCCGGTCCGCCGCCTCTTCCGACTCGATCAGCGACTCCTCCGGCGTCCGCTCCTCGCTGGCCCGGTCCAGGACCTGCGGATCGTCGGTGAGCGTCAGCCGGGTCAGGCTCCTGAGCACCTTCAGGCACTCGTGCCGGGCCGTACTGGCCAGCCACGACGCGGCCTTGTCGGGTTCGCGGATCCGGCCCAGGTGCTGGGCGAAGCGGAACCAGACGGTCTGATAGACCTCGTGGCCGTCGGCGTCGGAGAGCCGGTAGGCGCGCACGATCGACCACACCAGCGGGCTCATGCCTTCCACCAGCGCCTTCCAGGCCGCGGCGTCCCCGTCGACGGCGGACTGGACCAACTCCCCGACCTCTGCTCGGTCCACGGCTCCACCCCTTGTGTACGGGATGTCATCGTACGCCGCGGAGCCTGCGCTCTTGGACCTCACGCGGGCACCGCCGGGGTCGCGAGGGGGACCGGGCGCCAGGTGGGCGGGCGCAGTGCCGGGACGTGCGCCCCGCGCACCTCGGCCCGGCCGGCCGTCTCCACGAGCAGCCGGGCGGCGGCCGTGCGCGGGGCCCGGTCCCGGCGGGCCGTCAGCCGCGCGGCCACGAGCCCGGCGACCACCGGGGTCGCGAAGGAGGTGCCGCTCCACTGGGCGAGCCCGTCGAACATCACCTGGTCCGGCTTGCCCCCGGTGCTCTCGCGCCCCTCGCTCAACACGCCGGTGTGGCGCGGGAACTGGCAGGTGCAGGCGTAGCCGAAGCCGAACCGGCAGGCATCGTAGGTGGAGTGCTGGTAGAGATACGGCACGGGGGTGTCGAAGCCGGTGAGGGCGCTGGTGAGGCGCTCGCCGGGGGCGTAGACCCGGACCCAGGGGCCGTGGTTGCTGAAGCAGGCCTCGGTGTCGCCGTCCGCGCGCAGCGCGCCGACCGACAGCACGCAGTCCGCGTACTCGGGCAGCGCGGCGTAGGCGGCGGGCCAGAACGGTGTGTCACCGCCGTTATTGCCAGCCGCGGCCACCAACAGGGTGCGACGGGAGCGCAGTTCCCGCATGAAGGCGTCCAGACCGATCAGACCCTCGGTACCGTCGGTGGGCGTGCCCGCGGAGAGGCTGATGACGTCGGGCCAGCCGTCCCGGTCCACGGCCTCGAAGAGCTTGGCGCCGAACTCGGACTCCAGCACGGCGCCGGCGTCGTTCAGCAGGCCGCTCACGGTGAGGGTGGCTTCGGGCGCGAGGGCCGCCAGGATGCCGGCGATGAACGTGCCGTGTCCGACGTACTGGTGGAGCAGGCCGTCGCCGTCGGTCTCGTGCAGCTGGGCGTCACCCGTGGTGCGGGCGAGGAGCGGGTAGGAACGGTGGTCGTGCACGAGACCGTTGTCGACCACCAGGACCCGCACGGGGCGGTCCGGGTGGCGGCCGCCGTGCGCCGGGGCGGGGTTGGCCGCCTCGGTGCGGGCGACCGGCACCGGCTCGTCGCCGGGGCAGGCGTTGACGGCGATGTGCACCACGTGGTTACGGCCCACCAGCCGGCGGCCGCCACGGCCCTCCGCCTCCCGCAGGGCACGCAGGGCGTGCGGCACGGTGTCCTCTCCCCCGTCCGGGTCGCCGACCCGGATGCGTGTGACACCGCCGCGGTTGGTCCGCGGGCCCGCGGGGCGGACGTGCTCGGGGAACAGCCCCGGGGTCGCGGTGAAGTGGGCGCGCACGGCGTCCTCCACCAGCAGGGCCTCCTCGCCGTCCCGGGCGAGGACGACCCCCCGCTCGTACAGGAAGTGGGCGTCCTCGTCCGGGCCCATGGCCAACGGGACGCCGGGCATCGAACGCTGGATGTGGTCGAACTGCTCGTGGAAGCGCTGTGGCGCCATGTCGTGTCCTCCCCCTCAAGACGGTTCGACAGTCAGAGCCGCCGGACCACCGTCTGATACAACAGGCCACTACCATGCGAGGCGTGACGGCGGGAAGCGAGTCGGTTCTCGAATTGCTGCCCCTGGTGTTCGCCGATCCCGGCGAGGCCCGGGCACGCGCGGAGCGGGTACTCGAGGCCGCCGCGCCGCCGCTGCACGCCAGCGTCGCCCACCAGGTGCTTGGGATCTGGCAGCGGGACTTCGGTGACCTGCGGGTCGCGCTGCGGCATCTGCGGCGGGCCCGGGACCTGGCAGCGCGCGCGGATTCGGCCGACCGGGAGGCCGACGTGCTCGCGACGCTGGGGGTCGCACTGGTGCACGCGGGGCGCACGCGGCAGGGGCTCGCGTCGTTCGAGCGGGGAGTCGCGCGGGGTACCGGGCACACCCGGGCCCGCGTGCTGTACCGGCGGGCGTACGTGTGGTGGGTGCTGGGGCACCACCGGGAGGCGCTGGAGGACGTGCGGCGGGCACTGCCGGTGCTGCGACAGGTCGCCGACGACATCTGGACCGCGCGGGCGCTGACCCTGCGGGCCACCGTGCATCTGGCCCTCGGCGCGGTGGACCGGGCGGACGCGGACTTCGCGGCGGCCGAGCGGCTGTGGGACACCACCGGCCAGGAGCACGACAAGGCGGACGCGGTGGAGAGCCGGGGACTCGCCGCGTTCCGCTCCGGGGACATCCCGGCGGCGCTGCGGCTGCTGGACGAGGCCGAGGAGCGGTACGCGAAGCTCGGCACGCCGACCTACATGCTCTCCGTGCGGCGCTGCGAGGTGCTGATGGCGGCCGGACTGGCCCCGGAGGCGCTGGCCGAGGCGGACGCGGCGACGGCGCTGCTGGACCGGATCGGCGGGCAGTCCACCCGCAAGGCGGAGCTGCTGCTCGCGGCCGCGTGGGCGGCCCGCTCGGCCGGGGACGCCCACACCGCGATCGCCCGTGCCGCCGTCGCCGTACGGCTGTTCGCGGCGCAGCGACGGGTGTGGTGGGAGACCCATGCGCGGCTGGTGCTGATCGGGGCGCGGGTGGCGGCCGGGCGCCGGTCGGGGCGGCTGGTGGCGGACGCGGCGGCGGTCGCCGAGCGGCTGGCCGGCTTCGGCTCGCCCGCGGCGCCCGAGGCGTCGCTCCTCGCGGGCCGGATCGCGCTCTCGCTCGGCTGGACGGCGGACGCGGAGCGGCATCTGGCGGTGGCCGCGCGCAGCCGGCACGGCGGGCCGCCCACCGCCCGGGTGACCGGCTGGGCGGCGCAGGCGCTCAGGGCGCGGGCGGCCGGTTCCCGGCGGGGGGTGCTGGAGGCCTGCCGGCGTGGTCTGGACGTGCTGGACGACCACCGGATGACCCTGGGCGCCTCGGAGTTGCGTGCCCATGTGACCGCGCAGGGTGCCGAACTGGCGGCGCTGGCACAGGAGGTGAGCCTCGACCAGGGCGGTCCGCGGCGGCTGCTGGCGTGGAGCGAGCGGTGGCGGGCGACCGTGCTGTCCGCGCCGCCGACCCGGCCGCCCGACGATCCGGCGCTGCTGAGCGGTCTGACCGCCTACCGGGAGATAGCCGCCCGCGCCGAGGGCGCCCGGATGCAGGGCCGCCCGGTGCCGGCGCTGGAGCGCGAACAGCGGCGCCTGGAAGGGGAGATCCGCTCCCGCACCCGCCATATGCGCGGGGCCGCGCCCGGCACCGGGGACCGCTTCGACGCGGGCCGGCTGCTGGACCGCCTCGGTACCGGCCGACTGGTCGAACTGGCCGTCGTGGACGGTCGGGTGCACGTCCTGCTGTGCGGGCAGGGGAGGGTACGGCGGTTCGACGGCGGGTCGCTGGCCGAGGCGGTGGCCGAGGCGGAGCACGTGCAGGCCGGGCTGCGCCGGCTCGCCCACCCCGGGGCGGAGGCGCGGCTGCCGCTGGTGGAGGCGGCGGGCGCGCGGCTACAGGAGCTGCTGCTGGGCGGGGCGGCGGCGCATCTCGGTGCGGGGCCGGTGGTGATCGTGCCGCCGGGGGCGCTGCACCGGGTGCCCTGGGCGTTGCTGCCCGCGCTGCGGGAGCGGGTGCTCAGCGTGTCGCCGTCGGCGGGCAGCTGGCTGCGCGCCCGGGAGACGCGGCCGCCGTCGGACGGCCGGACCGTGCTGGTGCGCGGCCCGGGCCTGGCGACCGGTGGTGGCGAGGTGGTGGAGCTGGCGGGCCGGTACGGCACGGCGACGGTCCTGGAGGGGGACGACGCCCAGGTGCCCCGGGTGCTGGCGGAGCTCGACGGCGCGGGTCTCGCGCACCTGGCGGCGCACGGCACGTTCCGCGCGGACAGCCCGCTGTTCTCCGCGCTGCGGATGGCCGACGGTCCGCTGATCGTCCACGACTTCGAGCGGCTCGCCCGCAGCCCGCACCGGATCATCCTCTCCAGCTGCGACACCGCCCGCCTCGCCTCGGTCGGTGCCGATGAACTCCTGGGCCTGGTCACGGCGTTGCTGCCGTTGGGCACGGCCGGGGTGGTGGCGAGCAGCGCACCGGTCAACGACGCGGCGGTCGTCCCGCTGATGCTCGCCCTGCACCGGGGCCTGGCCGCCGGCCTCTCGCTGGCCGAGGCCCTCCGAGACGCCCGCGCCACCCTCCCGTCGGACGCCACCCACCAGGCGACCGGCTGGGCCTTCGCGGCGTTCGGCGCGGCTTGAGCCACGGAGACGTCCCGGCCACGGCCCCGCGCCGGGCACCACGGCTGGGCAAGGGGGCCGGTGCGGTCCCTACGCCGGCCCGGCGACCCGCTGCTCCACCAGTCGGGGCAGCGCCTCCCGGTCCCCCGTCCCGAGCCGCGTGTAGGCGCCGTACAGATGGTTCCCCACCGTTCGCACGGACAGGGTCAGCCGCTCGGCGATCTCCCGGTTGCTGAGTCCCGCCGCCGCCAGCGTGACGATCTGCCGTTGCCGGGAGGTGAGTTCGTCCAGGGTGAGCCCGGCCAGCGCCGGTGTGCGCGCGCCCTGGCACCGCCCGGCCAGGGCGAGCGCACGGGTGCGCGACCGCCGCGCGGCCCGGGGATCGCGGTGCGCCCGCACGGCCTGAGCGTGTGCCTCCGCGGCGAACAGCAGCAGCCCGCGCTCCTGTAGCGCCTCGGCCGCCAGGTCCAGGGCGGTCCCGTCGCCGTGGGCGAGCGCTTCGGCGTGCCGGGCGAGGACGCTGCCCGCGGGCAGCCGCCCCGCGGCAGGTTCGGGGACACCGAGGCGCACGGCCTCGTAGAGGACGTGCACCTCGTCACCGCCGGTCCCGGCGGCCCGCCCGCGTGTGCCCACCGCCTCGTCCGACCGGCCCTCGGCGCACCGCAGTTCGAACCGGCAGCCGGGATCGTCCGGCGACCGCCGCAGCCCCTCGCGAGCCCAGGCCGCGGCGTCCCGCACCTCGCCGCGCAGCCGTGCGTACCGGGCCCGTACGGCGGCGTAGCCGGGCGGCAGCGGCATGCCCTCCGCCACCAGCCACTCCCCCACCGGCGTGGGCACCGGCCGCACGTCCAGCCGCTCGATCCGCTCCACGAGAGTGCGCCGTTCGGCGTCCAGGGCAGCGCCGTACGCGTCCGCGGCGGGGGCCAGCCCCCGGGCTCGCAGGTGGCCGGTCGTGGCGCGCAGAGCCGGGCCGTGCAGGGGGTGGGCGAGGGTGACGGCACCCCGGTCGTCCACCTCGATCAGGCCGTCCGCCTCCAGGAGTTCCAGGACGCCGAGGTCGAGACCGGCCATCGGCAGCGGCAACGGCTCGGCGAAGGCCAGGCGTTCGAGGGTGGCACGCTCGCCGGGGGCGGAGCGCGCCAGGAGCGGGGCGAGGCGCTCCCGCACGGCCGGGGTGACGGGCAGCGGTCCGCGCCAGGCCCGTGCGTCGGTGCCCTCCACGGGCGTGAGCCGGCCGTCGGCGGCGAGCGCGCCCACCAGGTCCCGGAGCAACCGCAGGTCCCCCCGGCACACCCGGTGCAGACGGCCGGCCGTCAGGGGTTCCAGCCCCGCCGCGGCGAGCAGGCGCGCGGTGTCCTCGCGGGGCAGCGGGGCGAGGGCCAGCCGGGGCAGCAGTTCGCCGGTCCACAACCGTGCCACCGCGCCCGGTGCGGGCACCTCGTCCACCGCGGCCACGAGCAGGCGGGTGCGTCCGTGCGCGGCGAGCTGGTGGACCAGGGCGGCGGAGGCCTCGTCCAGCAGGTGGGCGTCGTCCACGACGAGCAGCCGTACCGAGCGCAGGAGCCGGACCGCGTCGTGCAGGGAGACGGTGTCGGGAAGCAGGTGCGCGAAGGCCGCGAAGGGCAGGCCCCGCGCCTCGGGGGTGCCGGTCACACGGGTGTGGTCCGCGCCCCGGACCGCCTCCGTGAGCAGCCGGGTCTTGCCGTGCCCCGCCGGGCCGGTCACGACGATGCCGTCCCGCGTGGTGCTCAGCGCCTCGCGCACCAGCGCCAGTTCGTCCTGCCGGCCGGTGAACGGCCAGGACGGCTGCAGTGTCTTCGTGTGCTGCCGGAAAGTCCTCACGTCATCGGGAGCGCGCCTACTCGGATTTGATACAGGGGTACTTGAGTAGCCCCCGACTCAGGCGCCCGGCACCGGCGGCGGGCACGCTGGCCGCATGACCCGACGCCTGTGCTCGCTTCCTCGGCAGCCGGCCCCGTCCTTCGCGGCGGGGCTGACGGCCGAGCGGCTGGGCGCGCTGCTCGCCGGGCGGCGGATGTGGGTCAACGGCACCGTCCTGCACTACTGCTTCCTCGACGCCGGCTCCGACGCCTCGGTGATCCCGGTTCCCGGGACCGGGGAACCTCGCCGGGTGCCGTGGGCGGGGAGCGAGGCGCAGCGGGAGGTGGTGCGCGAGTGCTTCCGCGAGTGGCGGGGCCTGGGCATCGGCGTCCGCTTCGCCGAGGTCGGCGACCGGGACGAGGCGGAGCTGCGGATCGGCTTCCAGACCGGTGCCGGTTCCTGGTCGGCGGTGGGCCGGGAGGCGCTGTCGGTCGGCCGGGGGGAGCGCACGATGAACCTCGGCTGGGACGTGACCGCGGCGGGGGAACGCGGGACCGTCCTGCACCAGATCGGGCACGCGCTCGGCATGGTGCACGAGCACCAGAGCCCGTTCGCCGGGCTGCACTGGGACGACGAGGCCGTGTACGCCGAGCTGGCGGGGCCGCCGAACTTCTGGAGCCGGCAGACGACGTACACCAATGTGCTGCGCACGCTGGAGGCCGGTGAGGCGAGCGGCTCGGTGTGGGACCCGCAGTCGGTCATGGCGCTGCCGTTCGGGCCGGGGCTGGTGCTGGAGCCGGAGCGGTACCGCGCGGGGCTTGCCCCGTCCGGCACACCGTCCCCGGCCGACAAGGAGTTCGGCTTGCGCTGGTATCCGTCGGCCGGCTGCGACCGGCCGGCCGCGCTGGTGCCGTTCCGGTCGGTCCCGCTGGGTCTGGGCCCGGCGGAGCAGGCCGACTTCACCGTCGAGCCGTCGGAGACCCGCGAGTACACCGTGGGCACCTTCGGCGAAGCCGACACCGTACTCGTGGTCTTCGAGGAGCGCGACGGGGAACCGCGCTTCCTCGCAGGCCACGATGACGGCGGCTGCCCGGACAACGCCGTTGTCGGGGTGCGGCTTGTCAAGGGCCGCCGCTATGTCGTCCGGGTCCGCCTGTACTCCACCTGGGGCTCGGGAGAGACCGCGATCATGTGCTGGTGACGGCACACGGACGACGAGGACCACGGTCCGCCGCCGGGGGGAACGGCCGCGGACGTCACCCCACGGGGGAGGTGACGTCCGCGGCCACACCGGCCGTCGCGGGCCGCCCACATGAGCGCCCGGCGTCCATCGGCCCGGCGTCCATCGACTCGACGTCCGCCGACTTGCCCCCACCGACCCGGCGTCCGTCGACCGGGGTCCGGAACCTGTGCCCGGACCCCGCGTCGGACCTCACAGGGTCCGCAGCACCTCCAGGCCGACGGCTTCGGCCGCCTTGTCCAGATCCGCGCGGCACTGCTCGGCGCTCTCCGCCGCCACGGTGATCAGCGCGTACCGCCCGGACACATGACCGTTCGGGGGGAGTCTGAGTTCCTGGCCCGGCAGGGCGATCGCCTCCGCCGAGTCCACCGAGCCGGGCAGCGCGCCCGGCTCGACGCGCACCTCGCGTGCGATGCAGTCCGCCTCCGGATACAGGAACCGCACGGCCGCGACCCGGCGCTCGCGTGCCGTCAGCTCCGGCCGCCGCCCGCAGGCCACCTGGGCGGCGGCCCGTGCCGCGTCGACGCCGAGCGCGAGCCGCCCGATGTCGGGGATGCGGTCGCCGCCGATACGGGCGTTGATCTCGACGATCCTCGGGCCGTCCGAGGTCAGCCGAAGCTCGGTATGGGTCCATCCGGTGGTGAAGCCCACCGCCGTGTGCGCCGCCTGGACCACCTCGAGCAGCCGGGGGTCCGACAGCAGCGGGTCCCAGCCGTCGACCAGGTGCCCGGTCTCCTCGAAGTAGGGCGGGAAGCCGCATTCCTTGCGGGCGACGAACGCCGGTGTCATACGGCCCTCGTGCCAGGCGGCGTCCACACTGATCTCGGGTCCGTCCAGGTACTCCTCCACCAGGACGTCCCCGGGGGCCACCTCCATCGCCCCGGGCGCGGTGGCCGCCCGGGCGAGACGGAAGGAGCGGGCCAGCGCGTCGGCCGACCCGACCTTCACCACGCCCGTACTGGCGTTCAGGGCGCGGGGTTTGAGCACCAGCGGGTAGCCCACCCGGGCCGCCGCGGCGCGCGCCTGCGGCAGCGACGTCACCAGGATGGACCGGGCCTGCGGCACCCCGGCGCGGTCCAGGGCCTCGCGGGTGGCCCGTTTGTCCCGGCAGCGCAGGGCCGCCTCGGGCGGCGTGCCCGGCAGTCCGAGGGCGGCGGCCAGCCCGGCGGTCTGCACCACCCGGGTGTCGTCCCAGGTGAGCACGGCCTCGCAGGTGAGCGTCCGGGCGGCTTCCCGTAGCGCCGTGACGTCCGAGGTGTCGACCACGGTGTGTCCGCTCAGGTACGGCGTCTCCCAGGTCGGCGCCCGGTCGGCGAGCAGATGGATGTCGTACTCCTCGGCCACGGAACGCAGCAGGTAGGCCCGGTAGGCTCGGGATCCGGCGCCGATCAGCAGGAGGGTCATGTGCGGGCCTCCGCCCCTTCGAGGACCGCGGTGAGGGCGGTCACCGTGCGGTGCAGATACAGCTGGGGCAGCGGGAACGTGGGCAGCCCCTGTTCCCGCATCGCCGCCAACAGCCGTACGCCGAGCAGGGAGTTGCCGCCGAGGGCGAAGAAGTCGTCGTCGGGTCCGACCCGGAAGCCGAAGAGCTTCTCCCACACCGCGCGCAGCCGTGACGCGAGGTCGTCGCCGGCCGCCTCGGGCACGGCGGGGCCCTGGTCGCCGAGCGGCAGGGGCAGCCGGGCGGTGTCGACCTTGCCGTTGGGGGTCAGCGGCAGGGCCGACAGCGCGGTGAGGGTGGACGGGACCATGTGGTCCGGCAGGAAGCGGGCCGCGTGCCGCCGTACGTCCTGGACGTCGCCGGTGAGGGCACCGTCGGCACGGAAGACGACGTAGCCGTCCAGCCGGGCCCCGGCCGTGTCGCCGTCGGTGCCCTCGCGCAGCACCACGGCCGCCGCGTCGACCGCCGGCGCGTCGAGCAACCGGGCCCGGATCTCGTCCAGTTCGATACGGAAGCCGCGCAGCTTCACCTGGTTGTCGAGACGGCCGAGGTGTTCCAGCCGGCCGTCGGGCAGCAGCCGCCCGCGGTCGCCGCTGCGGTACATGAGTCCGGGCGCGTGCGGGTCGGGCAGGAAGCGCTGCTCGGTCAGCTCGGGACGGTTGAGGTACCGGCCGGCCACGCCGTGGCCGCCGACGTAGATCTCGCCGGGGACGCCGGGCGGCAGCTCGCGGCCCTCGGGATCGAGGACGTAGACGTGCCAGCCGGGCAGGGGGCGGCCGACGGAACGGGAGCCGGTGAGTGCCTCGCGGCGGGTGACGGTCTGCGCGGTGACGTGCACGGTGGTCTCGGTGATGCCGAACATGTTGACGAGCCGGCACTCCTCCTCGGGGTGGCGGTCCTGCCAGAACCTCAGGGGGCGGGTGTCCAGGGGTTCACCGCCGAAGACGACCAGGCGCACGGAGGCGGAGACCGGCTCGTCCCGGTCCACCCGCATCAGCTGCGCGAAGGCGCTCGGGGTCTGGCTGAGCACGGTGACCCGCTCGGCGGCGAGCAGCGCGGCGAACCGCGCGGGGTCCCGCGACGCCCAGTACGGTACGACGACCAGCCGGCCGCCGGTCATCAGGCAGCCCCAGATCTCCCACACGGAGAAGTCGAACGCGCTGGAGTGGAAGAGCGTCCACACGTCGTCGGTGCCGAGCCCGAAGTCGTCCTTGGTGGCGGCGAGCAGTGCGGCGACGTTGCGGTGCGGTACGACGACGCCCTTGGGCCGGCCGGTGGATCCCGAGGTGTAGATGACGTAGGCCGGGGCGTCGGCCGGCGGATCGGCGGCGGTGTCCGGTTGCCCGTCGGCGGCCAGGGCGCGGGGCGGTACGAGCCGTACCCCGTCGGTGTGGGGGAACGCCTCGGACTCGGTGACCACCAGACGCGGTGCGGCGTCCTCGGTGGTGTAGGCGAGCCGTTCCTCCGGATAGGCGGGGTCCATCGGGACGTAGGCGGCGCCCGCCTTGAGCACGGCGAGCAGCACCACGACGAGATCGAGGGAGCGGTCGAGGCAGACGCCGACCCGGTCGCCGGGGCGCACGCCCAGCCGCCGCAGCCCGGCGGCGCCTCGGGCCGCCTCCTCGTCGAGCTGCCGGTAGGTCAGGGTGCGGTCCTCGAAGGTGACGGCGGGCGCGTCGGGGGTGCGCCGTGCCCAGCCGCGTACGGTCTGCTCGATCCGCTCGTCGGGCGCCGGGGCCGGGGTCTTGAGGCCTCCGAGCCGGGCCAGGGCGTGACGCTGGGCGTCGTCGAGGAGGGCGAGGGCGGTGAGCGGGGTGTCGGGGTCGGCCGCGACCAGGGACCGGTGGGCGGTGGCGAGCATGCCGGAGAGCCAGCGCACCGTCTCGTCGCCGAAGGCGGAGCGGCGGTAGCGGCAGGTGCCGGTGAGGACGGTGGAACCGTCGTCGGCGAGGTGCACCGTCAGGTGGTGCGGGGGCGCGAGGAAGGGCCGGACGTCGATGGTCTCGGCCTTCACGCCCTCGCCGGTGAGTGCCTCGGGCGCGTCCGTGGTGAACAGGCCGACCGCGGGGGCGGGGCCGGGTGCCGGGACGGCCCGCCGGACGCGTTCGAGGTACTGGCCGACCGTCGGTGCCCCTTCGGTGCTGAGGGTGAGGGCGTGTTCCGGGTCCACGCCGAGCACCACCTCCTCGCGGCCGGTGCAGCGTGCCAGGACCAGGCCGAGCGCGGCCCGCAGGGTGAGTGCGGCGGGCAGGGCGCCGTCGGCGGGCACCGTGAAGGCGTGCTCGCCGGTGGCCGGGTCGCCGGCCGTGCCGCATCCCCACACGGGGGGCTCCGCCCGGTCGAGGGCGTTCAGTGCCGCCCGCAGCCGCTCGCCGTGCTCCGCCGTGGCCGCGCCGGCCGGAGCCGCTCCCCCACCCGCCGGGGCCACCTCCGGCGGGGTGGTGTCGGCGAGTACCGCCCGGGCCAGGTCGTAGGGGTCGGCCAGGACCGCGCGGTGGGCGACCACGACCAGGTCGGCCACCTGGTCCGTGTACCGCAGCAGCACCGCGCGCAGGCCGGGGCCGGTGCGCGGGTCGGCGGAGCGGGACAGTTCGCGCTCCCGGTGCAGGGCGGCGACCTCGCTGTCCGCGCCGCCCGGTACGTCCTCCACCCACAGCCGGGCGCCGCTCACGGCGTGCGCCAGGGCGCGGCCGAGCCGCCGTGGGTCGGCCCCGGTGTGCACGCGGAGCGCCATCGACCGGCACAGCCGGTCGGTGTCGGTGTTCGTCATCGCGTTTCCTCCCCCGTCATCGGCTGGTGAATCCGCCGTCGACCGTCACGGTCGTGCCGGTCACCTGGCGTGCGGCGTCGGAGCCGAGCCATACGGCGGCCCCCGCCACGTCCTCCGGTTCGATCAGCCGGTTCATGGGCTGGGCCGCCACGAAGGTCTCCTCGTGTTCCTCGACCGGCACCTCGAGGGACCGGGCGATCTCCGTGAGCATGCGGCCCTCGGCGGCGTCGTCGTCGCGCACCGAGCCCGGGCACAGGGCGTTGACCCGCACCCCGTACGGCGCGAGGTCCAGGGCGGCCGCCTTGGTCAGCCCGACGAGGGCGTGCTTGGCCGTCACGTATCCCGCGAAATGGCGGTAGCCGACCAGGCCGGCGGTGGAGGCGACGTTGATGACGCTGCCGGAACGGCGACCGGTCATGGCCGCGCCCACGGACCGGATCATGCGCCAGGCGCCCGAGACGTCGATGTCGAGCATCAGGTCCCACTCGTCGGGCGCGATGTCGTGCACCGTCTTGCCCGAAGGGGCGGCGATCCCGGCGTTGTTGAGCAGTACGTCGATCCTGCCGAACCGGTCCAGGGCGCTGTCGACCACCGCGCGCACGGCGTCCAGGTCCCGGACGTCCGCCTCCGCGGTGATCACCGTGGTCCCGGGGCCCTGCTCGCGGCAGAGCCTTGCGGTGTGCGCGAGTTGGCCGGGGGTGCCCAGCGGGTAGGGCACCCCGTCCAGGTCGTGGCCGATGTCGGTGAGCAGCAGGTCGGCCCCGGCCCGGGCGTAGGCCAGCGCGCACGCCCGGCCGATGCCGCGGGCCGCGCCCGTGACGATCGCGGCCTTGCCGGCGAGGGCGCCGGCGGTGAGCACCGGGCTCATCGCAGGACTCCCGGTGCGGCGAGTTCGGCGTCCAGGAGCCGGACCAGGCCGACGGGCGAGTCCACCAGGTACATGTGTCCGCCGGGCAGTTCGACCTGCCGGCAGCCGGCGGTGGTGGACGCCTCCCACTCGGCGGCCTGCTCCCGGGAGACCAGTTCGTCGCTCTCCCCGCGCACCGAGATCACCGGGACCGCCAGTGGTTTCTGCGAGGGCGCCCGGTAGTTCTCGTGCATCTCGACGTCGGCGCGCAGCGGCGGCAGCAGCATCTCCCGCAGGTCGGGGTGTTCGAGGGCGGGATGGGAGTAGCCGGCGAAGTCCCGCACCTGGCGCAGGAACTCGTCGTCGCTCAGGCCGGTGGCGCGGGTCTCCCGCCGGGTCCAGGGGCCGGGGGAACCGGAGACGAACAGCTTGACCACCTCGGGCCGGCCGAGCGCGGTGATGCGGTGTGCCATCTCGTAGGCGAGGACCGCGCCGAGGCTGTGCCCGAAGAGGGCGACGGCCGGGCTGCCGGCGATCTGGTCGAGCACGGACGGCAGCAGGTCGTCCACCGCCGCGAGGACGTCGGTGTACGGCTCCTCGCCGAACCGCTCCTCCCGGCCGGGCAGTTGGACGGGGGTGATGACGACGGTGTCGCTGCCGTACTCCTGGCAGCGGCGGAACGCGGAGGCGCCGGCGCCCGCGAAGGGGAAGCACAGGACGGGTATCGGCATGTCAGTCCTCCAGTTCGGCCGCGGACGCCCAGGCCCGCCGGATGAGTTCGCCGGTCCCGGCGGGGTTGCCGCGCACGAAGTAGTGGCCGCCCGAGGCCAGCCGCCGGAAGTCGACGCGGTCGGCGACGCGTTCCCAGCAGCGGAACGTGTCGGCGGCGTGGGCCAGCCCCTTGTCGTCGTCGGCGACGACGACGGTGACCGGTGCCTCGATCCGCCAGTCGGGGCCGTCCTCGGTCAGGCCGATGAAGTAGCGGTAGCCGCCGCAGACGTCGTGCCGGAAGAGGCTGCCGGTGAACGAGGTGTACCGGGCGTCGAGGCCGTCCAGCTCGCTGTAGCCGGTCTCGTCGACCATGTAGCGGATGATCTCGTCGTCGGTCCAGCTCTCGATCATCTCGATGGACTCCCGCATCTCGGACGCGGGGGGCAGCAGCTTGGAGCCGATGAAGACGTGCCGCAGGTCGAATCCGCGTTCCTCCAGCACCCGGGCCAGCTCGACGGTGACGGCGGCACCGCCGCAGTGGCCCCACAGGATCAGGGGCAGGTCGGCCTTCGCCTCGATCCGCGCCACCGTCCGCTCGACCGTCTCGGTGACGTCGGTGAAGTCTCCCGGGCGGCTCGGGTTGTGGCCGGGTGGTTCGAGGCCGTACACCACCAGTTCGTCGGTGAGTTCGCCGATGGCGTCGGCGAGCGGTTTGAAGTTGACCGGGTGACCGCAGGGGTAGGGCACGCAGACGACCGCGGCCCGGGCTCCGTCGGCGGTGGACGACAGCAGGTGGAGCAGTTCCTCCTCGTCGTCGTGTTCGTGGGTGTCGACGAGTGCGGCGAGTGCGGTCAGGCGGGGCACGCGGGTCAGGTCGGAGAGCGTGACCAGGCCGTCGAGTTCCAGGACGACGCGGAGCGCGGAGAGCGAGTTGCCGCCCAGGGCGAAGAAGTCGGCGTCGGCGCCGATCTCCCCCTCCGGCAGGCCGAGGACGCCCGCCCAGGCCGTACGGATGCGGGCGACGGTGGCCGCCGACGCCGTGCCGCCGGCCGGAGTGCCCGTTCCGGCCTCGGCGCGCGGCTCCGCGGGGGCGTGGCCCAGCAGTGCCGCGTCCTCCTCGGCGAGCAGGTGGCGCGCCTCGTGCGGCGCGTCCGGCTCACTCGTCATCGACTCCAGGACGCGGACGAAGTAGCCGCCGATCCGGTCGATCTGCTCCTCGTCGTAGAGGTGGGTGTGGTAGTGCAGGCAGAGTTCGACCTCGTCGGTGAAGAAGTTCCGGGAGAACTCCGTACGGAAGGGGAACTCGGTCTCCGAGTCCACGCGCATGCCCAGCAGGGAGAACTCGGGCAGTTGCCTGAGGTTCTTCAGCAGGTAGAAGTGCGTGAAGTTGAAGGTGGTCTCGAACAGGGTGCGCTGGGTGGCGAGGTCCTGCTTCATCTTGGCCATCGGGTAGCGGCGATGGGGCAGCAGGTCGAGTTCGGCGCGGTAGACCCGGCGCACGAGGTCCGCCCAGCTGCCGCCCGCCAGGTCCACCTGGAAGGGGACCGTGTTCAGGTGCAGGCCGAGCGTGGTCTCCGCGCCGGGCAGTTCGGGCCGGCCGCTGTGCTCGTAGCCGGTCATCACCGTGTCCTGGCCCGCGACCAGGCCGAGGACCTTCATATGGGCGGCGAGCAGCACGTCCTTGAAGGGCACGGACAGGGCGTCGGCGGTGGCCTCGACGCGCTTGGCGAGTCCCTCGGGCAGCGGTACGTCGCGCAGGACGACGGTGAAGTCGTCGGTGTGCCCGGCACCGGGCCTCGGGGGGACGCGGGCGGGCCGCGGGTCCGCCAGCACCGAGCTCCAGAACTCCCTGGACTCCGGTGAGCGCAGCGCCTCCCGTTCCAGGCCGACGAAGTTGCGCAGATGGTTGTCGACCGGCGGGCGGGAGGTGTCGCGGCCCTCGCGGATTTGGTGGTACAGCTCGAACAGCTGGGTGTGCAGCAGGGAGATGGACCAGCCGTCCAGCGCCGAGTTGTGCTGGCTGACCGTGTACCGGTAGTGCTCGTCGCCGAGCACCTGCACATGGAGGGTGACCAGGCCGCCCTCCTCCCACACGAAGGCGCGGGACTTCTCGCGGGCCAGCCACCGCTCGTGCCAGGCCTCCTGGCCGGCCTCGTCGAGGTGGCGCAGGTCGTCGACGGTCAGGGGCGGTGGCACGTCGCGGTGCACGATCTGGAGGAACTCGCTGTATCCGGTGAGGTGGTAGGTGGTGCGCAGGATCGGGTGCCGGCCGGTCAGCTGCCGTACGGCCTCGGTGAACGCCTCGGTGTCGAAGGCGCCGGTGATCGAGTAGCTCAGCACGTCGTGGTACTGGCCGAGTCCCCCGGTGATCTCGGTCTGGAAGATCAGGCCCGCCTGGAGCATCGACAGCGGATAGGCGTCCTCCGCGTCCTCGGGCAGCAGGGCCCGGTCGGCCTCGCAGACCAGCTCGAACGGCTGGAAGGCGCCGCGTGCCGCCACGTCCGCGACCACGGCCCCGGATGTGCCGTCACCGTCGATGGTCTCGACGAGCTGGGCGATGGTCTGGTGACGGAACAGCTGCTGGAAGGTGAAGTCCAGTCCCTTCGCACGGGACTTGGCGAGCACGGACACGAAGTGGATCGAGTTGCCGCCCAGGGCGAAGAAGTTGTCGTGCACGCCGACCCGGGCGACACCGAGGACGTCGCGCCAGATACCGGCGAGAATCTCCTCCCGCCCGTTGCGCGGCGCCACATGGGCGGGCGCCTTGCGGCGCAGGGCCTCGGGGGTACGCAGATACGCCCGGTCCAGTTTGCCGTTGGGGGTGAGCGGAAGCCGGTCCAGCACCAGGACGCGGCCCGGGATCATGTACTCCGGCAGCTCCTGGCGGATGTGTTCCTTCAGCGCCGCCTCGCCCACCTCGCCGTCCGCGACGACGAAGCCGCGCAGCGAGGTCTGCCAGCCGTCGTCGACGGCGACGACCGCGGCGTCCCGCACCCGGTCGTGGGCGCGCAGCCGCTCCTCGATCTCGCCCGGCTCGACGCGGAAACCGCGCACCTTCACCTGGAGGTCGACGCGGCCCAGGTAGTCGAGTGTGCCGTCGGGCAGCAGCCGGGCCCGGTCCCCGGTGCGGTACAGCCGCTCCTCACCGGTCGCGGCGCGCACGGCCGCGCCGGTGACGAACTTCTCCGCGGTCAGCTCGGGCCGCCCGAGGTAGCCGCGGGCCACGCCGACGCCCGCCACGTGGAGTTCGCCGGGGACGCCTACCGCGCACGTGTGGCCTTCGGCGTCGAGCACGTACAGCCGGATGTTGTCGATGGGCCGGCCGATGGGCAGCCGGGCCAGGTCGCCGAGGCCGGCCACCGGCTGGTGGGTGACGTCCACCGTCGCCTCGGTGGGGCCGTAGAGGTTGACCAGCCGGGCGCCGGGGACGAGTTCGGCGAACTTCTCGCTCTGGGCCGGGTTCAGCGCCTCGCCGCTGGTGAACACCTGGCGCAGCGTGCCCAGTTCGGAGCCGTCACCGAACCTGGCGAGGTGTCCCAGGAACATGGTGAGCATCGAGGGCACGAAGTGCACGGTGGTGACCCGGTGCCGGTCGATCGCGGCGAGCAGCGCGGCGGGGTCCTTCTCGGTGCCCGGGGCGGGCAGTGCGAGGGCGGCTCCGGTGAAGGACCACCAGAACAGCTCCCAGACGGAGACGTCGAAGGAGACGGAGGTCTTCTGCAGCAGGACGTCGCCGGGGCCGACCGGGTAGGCGCGCTGCATCCAGTTCAGCCGGTTGACGGCGCCGCGGTGTTCCACCAGGACACCCTTGGGGCGTCCGGTCGAACCGGAGGTGTAGATGACGTAGGCGACGTCCCCCGCGGTGGCCGACGGTTCGACGCGACCGGCGCCGGTCGCGTAGGACGCCTCGTCGTCCAGGTCGATCCCCGGTGTGCCGCCGGCGGCGTCGGCGAAGCGGGCCTGGTGCAGGACGAGGCGGGCGGAGCTGTCCTCGAGCAGGTAGTCGATGCGCGAGCGCGGGTAGGAGGGGTCGACCGGCAGATAGGCCGCGCCCGCCTTCAGGACGGCGATGATGCCCGCGATCAGCTCCGGGGAGCGGTCCGCGATCAGGGCGACGATCTCGCCCGGCCCGATCCCGCGCTCGCGCAGGGTGTGCGCCAACCGGTCGGAGCGGGCGTCGAGTTCGGCGAAGGTGATGGTCGAGTCGTCGGTCAGCAGGGCCGGCGCGTCGGGGGTGCGGGCCGCCTGGGCGGCGAACAGGCCGTGCAGGGTGGCGTCCTCGTCGAAGGGCTGCCGGGTGTCGTTGCTCGCCGCGATGACCGCGTCGTCCTCGGCGGTGCGCAGCTCGATTCGGGTCACCGGCAGGTCGGGCTCGGCCGTGGCGCGCTCCAGCAGCAGCGCGTACTGGGCGGCGGCCCACCGCATGGAGGCCTCGGCGTACCGGTGGCGGTCGTAGTGGAGGCTCACCACCAGTTCGCCGCCCTCGCGTGCGACGACGAAACGGGTGCCGCCGAGCGTGCGCGGGCCGGGGTCGTGGAAGCCCGTCAGTTCCAGCGCGGTCTCGAAGACGTCGGTGCGCCCCAGTTCGGCGGCGAGTGCGGCCACCGGGAAGTCCTGGTGCTGTTCGGCCTCGCGTACGGCGGCCGAGACCCGGGACAGCAGCTCGCGCAGGGTGCCGTCGGGCCGGGCGCGCACCAGCAGTGGGCCGCCCGCGAACTCGGGCGCGGCCCCGCGCGTCGGCTGGGCGACGGTCACCTCGTCCTGGCCGGTGTGGCGGCCCAGCAGGGCGACCAGCGCGGAGGTGAGGACGACGTGGAGCATCTCGGGCTTGCCGCGGCTGATCCGGTCGAGCCGCTCGGTGAGAGCCGGGCCGAGGCGGCGGACGTGGGTGCCGGTCTCCGGTTCGCGTCGGCCGTCGCGCGGCCGGAGGTCGGGGAGGAAACCGGAGGGCTGCGCGAGCGAGGCCAGCTGGGATCGCCAGTGGCCGTCCCGCGCTTGCGGTGCGGAGAGTGCTGCCTCGTGGTCGAGCGATTGCATGCGATGTCTCCTGCGCTGAAGCGACGTGGGATCAGGCGTACACACGGAGTGATCGATGGACCGCGGCGAGTCACCCGTCGGACGGTGGGGGGGGTGACGGCGTCAGGTGCTCGGGCGCCGGGGCGCCCAGCGGGTCAGAGGTCGAAGTCGAGGTCGGGTGGGGCGGATCGCGCGGCCGCCGGTGCGGCGGACGCGGGGTGGCCGGGACACAGTGCGCCGAGCGGGGCCGCCGGGTCGGCCGTGAGGGCGTCGAGCAGGGCCACGAGGTCGTCGCGCCAGCCCTCCACCGTGTCCCGGCGCAGCAGCCCGGACGCGTAACCCCAGGCCGCCCGCAGGGTGTCGGCGTCCTCGTGGATCTGCAGGTTGAGGTCGAAGACGGCCTGCCCGGTGTGTTCCAGGCGCAGCGGCACCCGGGCCCCCTGGAAGTCGACCGCCAGATAGCGGGCGCTGTGCAGGGCGATGAGGGCGTCGAAGAGCGGGGTGCGGCTGTAGTCGCGTACCGGCGCGGCCAGGGCGACGACGTCGTCGAACGGGAAGTCCTGGTGGGCGAAGGCCTCCTCGGCGGTGCGGGCGGTACGCCGCAGACAGGTGTCGTAGGACAGGGCCGGGTCCGCGTCGACGCGCAGGCACACCGTCTGCGCGAACATGCCGACCGTGCGGTGCAGTCCGGGGGCCGTGCGCCCCGAGGCGGGTGTGCCGATCGTGACGTCCGCCGTGCCCTTGAGCCGGCCGAGCAGGATGCCGTAGGCCGAGGCGAGCACCGCGAACAGGGTGACGTCCCGCTGCCTGGCCAGCTCCCTGAGGCGTGCCGTGCGCCGCGGGCCCAGGTCGAATTCGACGACGTCGCCCGCGAGTTCCCGCAGGGGCGGCCGGGGTTGGTCCGTGGGCAGATCACGCGGGTCGGGCGCGGTGGCGAACTCCCGGCGCCAGTACGCCTCCTGTGACTTGCGCTGCCTTCGCCCCTCGGGTCCGGCCAGCCAGACGGCGTAGTCGCGGTACCGGAGCGTGGGCGCCGGCGGTTCGTCGCCCGCGTACAGGGCGGTGAGGTCCTCGAGCAGCGGGGCCAGCGAGAAGCCGTCGACCACGATGTGGTGCAGGTCCAGGCGCAGGACGACGGCGGTCGGCGTGCGGTGCACCTCCGCCCGCCACAGGGGTGCCCGGGACAGGTCGAAGGGCCGGACGAAGGCGGCGAGCGGCCCTGGTTCGCCGTCGTGCAGCCGGATCGGCGACTCGGCGTCGGCGTCGATGCCGATGCCGATGCCGATGCCGATGTCCGCTTCGATGTGCTGCGCTACCTCGCCGTCGTCCGTGACGGTGAACCGGGTGCGCAGCGCGTCATGGCGCCGGGCCAGTCGGCGCAGGGCGTCGGCGAGCCGCGACGGGTCGGTGTCGGCGGGCAGTTCGAGCGTGAGCGGCACGTTGTAGTGCACCGCCCGTTCGTCCTTGAGCTGTTCGAAGAAGAGCCGGCGCTGCTGCGGAGTGACCGGGTAGGACGGCCGGGACGGCGCGGGCCCGATCGCCGGTTCGGTGACGGGGTCGCTCTCCCGCAGCAGTGCGGCGAGCCGGGCGAGGGTGCCGGAGCGCAGCACGACGCTGACGGGGCAGGCGCGTCCGAGTCTCTCCCGGGCGCCGGCGGCGATCAGGGTGGCGGTGAGGGAGTCGGCGCCGAGGTCGCGCAGATCGTGGGTGACGCCGATCCCCTCGACGCCCAGCGCCTGTTCGGCGAGGTCCACCAGGGCTCGCTCGATGTCGTCCGCGGGCGGGACGGCGGGGGTGCCGGGCAGCAGCCGGGTGCCGTCGGGGTCGGGCAGGGCGGCGCGGTCGACCTTGCCGGTGTGGTTCAGCGGCAGCGCCGCGAGCGGGACGAGGTGGGCGGGGACCATGTGGGGCGCGAGCGCCTGCGCCAGATGGGCCCGCAGGGTCTCCGGTGCCGGCGGGCGCGGCCCGGCGTAGTAGCCGCACAGGTACTTCTCCCCCCGGCCCGGACGGGAGCGGGCGAGCACGATGGCCTCCGCCACGTCCGGGTGGCCGAGCATGGCCTTCTCCACCTCGGCCGGTTCGATGCGGAACCCGCGCACCTTGACCTGGTGGTCGCGCCGGCCGAGGAACTCCACGATCCCGTCGGGCCGCCAGCGCGCCAGGTCACCGCTGCGGTAGAGGCGTCCGCCGCCCGGGGAGAACGCGTCCGCCGTGAAGCGCTCCGCGGTCAGCTCGGGCCGGCCCAGATAGCCGCGCGCCACCCCGTCCCCGCCCAGGCACAGTTCGCCGGGCACGCCGACGGGGCACAGCCGCCCCCGGTCGTCCAGGACATAGGCGGTCGAGTGCGCGATCGGACGCCCGATGGGTATCCGGCCCAGGTCGTCCCGGCTGAGCCGGTGGGTGAGCGAGAAGGTGGTGTTCTCGGTGGGGCCGTACCCGTTGACCAGCGTGAGGCCGGGGCAGGCCGTCATCACCTTCGCGACGTGCACGGAGGACAGGGCGTCACCGCCGACGAGGAGTTCGCGCAGCCCGCGGAAGGCGGTGGCGTCCTGTTCCACGAGCTGGTTGAACAGCGGCGAGGTCAGCCACAGGGTGGTGATGTCGTGGGCCGCCAGCTCACGCCCGAGGGCGCGGGCGTCCAGGATGACGTCGGAGTCCGCCAGGTGCACGCTGCCGCCGTTCAGCAGCGGGCCCCACAGCTCGAAGGTGCTGGCGTCGAAGGCGATGGAGCCGGTGGGCAGGACCCTGAGGTCGGGTCCGAACCGGACGTAGTCCGTGCCCTTGACCAGCCGCACCACATTGCGGTGGGTGACCTCGACTCCCTTGGGCTGCCCGGTGGTTCCGGAGGTGTAGCAGATGTAGGCGAGGTCGGCCGCCGAGGCCGGCGCCGTGTGCGCGCGGTGGTGTTCCGTGGGGGGCGCGGGGAGGTGTGCCGTGGGGTGGAGCACCGTTCCGTCGAAGGCGAAGTCCACGGGCAGCTCGGGCGAGGCGACCAGGACACGCACCGAAGCGTCGGCGAGCAGCCATTCGGTGCGCCGGGCCGGGTGGCCGGTCTCCAGCGGCAGGTAGGCACAGCCGGCCTTGAGGATGCCGAGCGCGCCGACGACGAGGTCCGCGGTACGCCCGGTGCGCAGGCCCACCCGCTCCCCGTGGCGTGCGCCGGCCGCCCGGATGGCGTGGGCGAGCCGGTCGGCGGCCGCGTCGAGCTCGCCGTAGGTCAGCCGCCCCGAGCAGTCGGTGACGGCCGTCGCCTCCGGTGTCCTGCGGGCCTGCTCGCCGAAGAGCGCCGGGACGGTGGCGCTGTCCGGGTAGGGCCGGGCGGTGTCGTTGAAGGCGCCGAGGATGAGCGCCCGTTCCTCGTCGTCGAGCAGGTCCGCCTCGTGCACCGGGTCCTGCGGGCAGCGTCCGAGGAACGCGGCGACGCGCCGGAGATGGCCGCCCAGGCGCCGCGCGGTCGACTCGTCGAAGAGTGAGGTCCGGTAGCCCAGGAGCAGGTCGGCCCCGTCCCGGGTCAGCGCGAGTTCCGCCGAGCCCGCGGGCACCGGGTGGTCCGCGTAGCGTACGGCGGTGTCCGCGGGGCGCTGTCGCGGGGCCGCGTGCGCGGTCCGGGCCAGCAGGGCGGAGACCGGTTCGTCCGGCTCGACGGTGAGGGTCAGGGACCCCGCGCCGCGTTCGCCCAGGTCGACGTCGAGCAGCAGCCGACGCTGACCGGTGTACCGGTGCAGCAGTACGGCGAACGCCGCCAGGTCGTGCGGTGTCGCGGCGTTCGGCAGGCGCAGCCAGGCGAAGGCGGCCTCGGCGGCGTCCCGGGTGCGCGGGTGGTCGGTGACGAGGAGGACGGCGTCTCCCCCCGTCTCGGGCTGGGTGTCAGGAACCCGCGGGGACGGCGTCGGCGTCCGGGTCGGTATCCCGCTGCGCACTCTGGTCATCTGCTGCTGTCACCCCCAGCCGGAAGGGGAGGTTGCGGAACAGGACCAGAGTGAGGGCGCCGGGCAGGACGGCGAGCGAGGCGACGACCAGGATGAGAACGCTGTAGTGGCCGCCGCTCAGCAGCACACCGCCGAGGGCGGAACCGGCGGGCAGCGCGCCGGCCATGACGGTGCGCATCAGCGTCATCGCCCGGCCCCGCATGGCGCCCGGCACGCGGGTCATGCGGACCACACCGCCGAGGACCGTCATGGGCGCGGACAGGATGCCGTTGAGCACCAGGCCGATCAGGATGAACGGCAGTGCCTTCGGTACGAGCAGGAACAGCACGGCGCCGGACAGGAGTTGCAGCACACCGATGCGCAGCATCTGCCTCTCGGAGGTCTTCACGGCACCGGAGACGAGGGAGCCGATCAGCTCGCCGGCCGCCATCACGGCCAGCATCAGGCCGAGCACGCCGGGGCCGCTGTGGAACTCGTCCTTGGCGAGCCAGGGCAGGGCGACCACCAGGGCACCCGCCGAGACGTTGAAGGCTCCGAAGGAGAGGGTGAGCACCAGCAGGAAGCGGTCACGGGTGACCAGCCGGAACACGGGTTTCCAGCCGGGCTTCGCGCCGGGGGCGTCACCGGACGGTTCGGGACGGGCGAGGGGCGCCTTGATCATGCCGATGAGCAGGGCGAAGGCGAAGTAGGTGGCGGCGTCGAGCAGCAGGACGTTCTGGGCGCCGAACGCCGTGATCATCAGTGCGCCGAGGGCGGGTCCGACGACGTTGGCGGCGCCCATGGCGGTGGCCTCGAGTCCGGAGGCGGCCTGGAGCTTGTCCTCGGGGACCAGTTCGGGCAGGACGGCCGGTGTGCCGGCCAGCGGGATGATCTTCAGCAGTCCGTAGACGAGGGCGACCGCGTACAGGTGCCAGACGTGCAGTGCGTCGGCCAGCGCCAGCAGCGGCACCAACGCGACGACGAAGCCCCGGAAGACCGAGTCGGAGATGAAGAGCTTGCGCCGGGAGAACCGGTCGAGCAGCGGTCCGACGAACGCGCCTCCCACGATCACGGGGAGGGTGAGACAGACACCCAGGACGCCCAGACCGGCGGCGCCGGCCTTGTCGAGCGTGATCCAGGCGAGTGCGGCATAGCTGGCGCCGTCACCCAGGAGATTCAGCACCAGGGCCGACCACAGCAGGCGGTAGTCCCTGAGTCGCAAAATGGCTAGATATGCTTTCACGTAACCGCACCGTTCTATGGGCCTGTAGGCAGCAGAAGTGCACGGGCGGGCGTGTTGTTCACGCCAAAGATTGCCCGTATGGCCGTGCAGAAGAAAGGCGCGCCGACGGGCCGCCGCCCACAGGGGAGCGGACAGACCGAATCAAGACACCCGGTCCGGCGCCGAAATGATCTGAGCTGCTGATACGCACACGTGTCGGGCCTGCGCCCGAATCCCCCGGCAGAAATACCTGACGCAGCGCCCCCCGCCCTGCTCTCACCGCCCCTGAGCGGCAACCCCCGATTTCCGTCACATGTTCTAACAGTCGCGCCGAGTTCGAGTCAAGTAATTCACACGCCGCAATTTTGGCGGGTTCTCGACTTGCCGCGACCTGATATGGCTCCGAAATTCCGTGGTTCATCTCCGGGATCGGGCGCCCGGCATGTCAACAAAGGATCTTTTGTCAAGACCTGATGTGCCGGCCGGCCGTCCGCACCGCCCCGCCGGGCGATTTCCCGGCGCATGCGAAAGGGAGCGAGCCGGCCCGTTCCGGCTCGCTCCCTCGACCTGGCCGGAAACACCGGCCCCGCTCCCCCCGGCCCACGACGCGCTCCCCCGCCCGGCAAGGGGAGCCGGCCGGTCAAAGGGTCAGGTGAGGTCTCGGAACCTCAGGAAGCGGCTCGCGTCGCCGACGCGCCGGCAGCGGCAGCGGCAGCGGCAGCGACGCCCACCTCGGCGTCGTCGTCCGGGTGCGCCAGTCCCAGGTGGTCGCGCAGGGTCGTGCCCTCGTACTCGGAGCGGAAGACGCCCTGTTCCTGAAGGAGCGGCACCACCTTGTCGGCGAACGGGTCCAGGCCGCCGGGGGTGATGTGCGGGACCAGGATGAAGCCGTCGGAGGCGTCCGCCTGCACGAAGTCGTTGATGGTCCGGGCGACGGTGGCCGGGGAGCCGATGAAGCTCTGCCGGTTGCCGGTGTTGATGACCAGCTCGCGGATGGACCACTTGTTGGCCTCGGCGAGCTGCCGCCACTCGCGGGCGACGGCGACCGGGTCACGGTACATCCGCACCTGGGCGCGGCCCCGGGAGATGTGCTCCTCGCTCACCACCGGGTCCACGTCGGGCAGCGGTCCCTCCGGGTCGTACGCCGACAGGTCCCGGTTCCAGACGAACTCCAGGTGCTTGATGGCCGTCGCCCCGCTGACCTGCTGCCGACGCACCTCGCGGGCCAGTTCTGCGGCCTCCTGGTCGGTGTCGCCGAGGACGAAGGTCGCGGCGGGCAGGATGAGCAACTGGTCCGCGCGGCGGCCGTACTTGGCGAGGCGGGACTTGACGTCCGTGTAGAAGGCCTGGCCCTCCCGCAGCGTGGCGTACCGGCTGAAGATCGCGTCCGCGCCGGCGGCCGCGAACTCGCGGCCGTCGTCCGAATCGCCAGCCTGGAAGATCACCGGGCGGCCCTGCGGGGAGCGCGGCACGTTGAACCGGCCGTGGATGTCGAAGTGCCGCCCCCGGTGCTCGAAGGCACCCGCCTTGGCGTCCCGCAGGAAGGCTCCGGTGGCCTGGTCGGCGAGGATCTCGTCGCCGCGCCAGGAGTCGAACAGTTCGTGCGCGGTGGTGAGGAACTCCTGGGCGCGGGAGTAGCGCTCCTCCTGCGGCAGGAAACCGCCGCGGCGGAAGTTCTCCCCGGTGAAGGCGTCCCACGAGGTGACGACGTTCCAGGCGGCCCGGCCGCCGGAGAGATGGTCGAGGCTGGCGAACTGGCGGGCCACCTCGTACGGCTCGTTGAAGGTGGAGTTGATGGTGCCGGTCAGCCCGAGCCGGTCTGTGACGGCGGCCAGCGCGGCCAGCACGGTGAAGGTGTCGGGGCGGCCGACGACGTCCAGGTCGTAGATCCGGCCGCCCTGTTCGCGGAGCCTGAGGCCCTCGGCGAGGAACAGGAAGTCGAACTTGGCGCGCTCGGCGGTGCGGGCGAAATGCGCGAAGGAGCTGAACTCGATGTGGCTGCCGGCGGCCGGGTCGCTCCACACGGTGGTGTTGTTGACACCGGGGAAGTGGGCGGCCAGATGGATCTGCTTCAACGGCTTGCTCATGGGGGTGCGTTCTCCTCCGACTCAGGCGGTGGCTGCGGCGTAGCGGTTGGCGGGGCGGGCGAAACCGAGGAGGCCGCGCAGGGTGTCGGCCTCGTAGGCGTCCCGGAAGCGGCGGCGGCGCTGGAGCTCGGGCACCAGGTCCCGGGCGATACGGGGCAGATCGTGACCGGCGACGGCGGGCCGCAACCGGAACCCGGTCAGCCCGGACTCCGCCAACTCCTCCAACAGGTCGGCGAGTTCGGATGCCGTACCGCTGAACGTCCGGGCATCGCCGGTGTACGGCTCGCCCGCGAGCGCGTCGAGGCGTCCGCGCCGGTCCTCCGCCTCGGCCCGGGAGTCGTCGAGGAGGACGACGAGGTCCCCGAAGACGTGCAGGGTCTCGTCGGCGCGGCCGGCGGCCTGCTGCTCGGAGCGGATCTCGGCGACGATGGCGCGGGCCTGCCGCGCGTCGTGCGGGGTGACATAACCGATGTCGGCCTGACGGGCGACGAGGCGGTACGGGATCGTCTGGTGGGCGAGGGCGCTGACCAGCGGCTGGCCCTGCGGCGGCCGGGGCGTGATGGAGGGGCCCTTGACATCGAAGAAGCGGCCCTCGAAGTCGATGTAGTGCAGCTTGTCCCGGTCCACGAAGCGGCCCGTGGCCGCGTCCCGGATCTCGGCGTCGTCCTCCCAGCTGTCCCAGAGCCTGCGGATCACCTCGACGTGGTCGGCGGCCTCGTCGAAGAGTTCGGTGAGCGTCTCCCGCGCGTCCGGGCTGTCGTAGGCGGCGATCGGGCCGATGGTGCGGCGGCCGAAGTGGGCGGCCTCGTTCGGCCGGGCGCTGATCTGCACGCGCAGGCCCGCGCGTCCGGCGCTGACGTAGTCCAGGGTGGCGATGGCCTTGGATATGTGGAACGGCTCTGTGTGGGTGGCCACCACGGTCGGCACGAGACCTATGTGCCGGGTGAGGGGGGCGACACGGGAGGCGATGAGGACGGCGTCGAGCCTGCCGCGGACCTGGTCGGTGCGCTCGTCGGGCTCCAGGAAGTGTGAGGACTGCGGGCCGAGGCCGTCCTCGATGGTGACGAAGTCGAGCAGGCCGCGTTCGGCCTCGGCGACCAGGTCGGCCCAGTATCCGGCGGTGAACAGGTCGCGGGGGCGGGCGACCGGCTCCCGCCAGGAGGCGGGATGCCAGCCGGTGCCGTCGAGCGCGACGGCGAGGTGCAGGGGGGAGGGAGGAGCTGAGGACACGTCGGTGCCTTTCTTGACGTCCGGAGATGCCCGCGGATGCGCGTCCCCGACATGCCCGGGGTACCGGTGGATGCCCGGTGGCGCAGGCGGGCGCGGCGGGGGGGGAGCCGGCCGGGGGCCGGGCGAGGCTCGGGTCAGCGGCGACAGAGCGCGGCGGACACGCGCTGGAGGTCGATGTGCGGCCGCGAGTGCAGCCGGACGGAGCGGTACGGGCGCGCGAGGCGCGGCGCGCGTGCGCACGGCAGGGCGCGGGCCATGGCCGTCACCTCCGTCCGTCGGGCACGGCGGGCCGGACCGGCGACCGCCTGGCGGAGCTCATCGGAACTCACAACGCCCGCCCCGCGACGGATGTTCCCGGAGCGCGTACCCGAAGGATCGGCGAGCGGCGGCGCGGGGCGAACCCGATCGACTCGTACAGCCGGACCGCCCGGGTGTTGTCCGCGGCGGCGTGCAGGAAGGGGGTCTCCCCGCGGTCCCGGATGCCCGCCGCGACCGCCCGCACCAGCCGGGTGGCCAGCCCCCGGCCGCGGTGTCCCGGATCGGTGCAGACGGCACTGATCTCGGTCCAGCCGGGCAGCCGCAGCCGCTCCCCGGCGAGCGCGACCAGCCGGCCCCCGTGCCGGATGCCGAGGTAGGTGCCCATCTCGACGGTCCGTCGCAGGAACGGTCCGGGCCGGGTCCGGCCGACCAGGTCGAGGATCTCGGGGACGTCGGCGAGGCCCAGCCGCACCGCCTGCGGATCGGCTTCGGCGCGCAGCCCGGTGTCCACCAGTTGTACGCCCGCACCGGCCGCGACGATCTCCCAGCCGTCGGGGACCTGCCTGACGGATTTGATCCGTACGGTGTTCCCGGGGCCGACGAGCGTGTGCAGGTCGCTCCAGGCCGCCGGATCCGCCGGGTCGGCGAGGGCGGCGCAGTCGTAGGTGTCGGGCCGGTAGCGGGCCGCGCGCCCGTGCCGCTCGGCGAGATGGGCGTGCGGGCCGGCCAGGGCGGCCCAGACGGCGTTGTCGAGAGCGCGCGTGTCGGGCGGGGAGGGGGCTCCGCCTCGGCGGACGTCGGTGGGCAGGGCCACGGAGGCGGAGTCCTTCCTCGATTCGGCATGCGGCTCGCGGGATGTACGGGGCGAGGGTGACGCTTCGTCAGGAGTTGTCGAGGGGCAGCCCGGGGGGATTCACCCGCGACGTCGGCACGGCCTCGTTGGCGAGGTTGTAGGCGGCCAGCCACTTGGCGTACTGCCCGTTCTCGATCAGGTGGTTGATGGCGTCCGCGAGCGGCTTGGCCAGACCGCTGCCCTTCTTGGCGGTGGCGGCGATGAGGCCCTGGAGGCTCGCGCCGGCGCCGGAGAAGGTGCCCGCGCCGCGGGTCGGGTTGGGCGTGCGGGCGGTCTGCCGGGCACGGTAGGCGACACCGGGGTTGGGACCGAAGAAGGCGTCGATCCTGCCGCTGCCGAGTGCCAGGTTGATCGCGTTCTGGTCGGGGAAGTACTTGACGGTGAGCTTCTTGCCCTCCTTGGCCAGCTTGGCCTTCCACTCCAGGAGGATCTTCTCCTGGTTGGTGCCGGAGCCCACGGAGACCGTCAGGCCGGCCAGGTTCTCGTAGTCGCCGTCGAAGTTCCAGGTGCTCTTCTTCAGCACCTCGAAGGCCAGATTGTCCTTGCGGTAGGAGGCGAAGTCGTACTTCTTCTTGCGCTCCTCGGTGTCGGTGACGTTGGAGAAGGCCACGTCGACCTTGCCGCTGTCGACGCCGACGAAGAGGTTCTCCCAGGTGAAGTTCTTGATCTCGGGCTTGAGTCCGAGGACCGCGGCCACCAGTCGGCCGAAGTCGGGTTCGGAACCGGTGAGGGTCTTCTGGTCGCTGCCCACGTAGTTGAGCGGCGCGGTTCCCGCGGGCAGGGCGCCGATGCCGATGACGAGCTTGCCGCTCTTGCGCACCGAGGCCGGCAATTCGGCGTTGATGGACTTCACCTCGGAGACCTTCAACGCGGTCTCCTTCGCCGCCCCGTTGGACAGTTGACCCACGGTGACCGTGCCCGCGGACCCGGTCTTGGCGGCGGCCTCGCTGTCGCCCCCGCAGGCGGCGAGTCCGGTGGCGAGGGTGGCGACGGCGGTCGCGGCGGTGACGCCGCGTATCAGGCCGCGTCGGGTCAGGCCGCGAAGGGAGAGGTGCGTAGGCATGGCGTGGCTGTCCTTGTCCCGCTGGTGAGCGTGATGAGAGATGAGAGTGACGAGAGAGATGAGAGTGCTGAGAGTGATGGCGGTGATCGGAGACGTCAGGAGGTCGGGAGGTCGGGGAGGTCAGAGGACGCTGGCGAGGAACTCCCGGGTCCGTTCGTGCCGGGGCCTGTCCAACACCTCGGCCGGCGGCCCCTGTTCGACGATCCGGCCACCGTCCATGAAGACGATCCGGTCGGCGACCTCCCGGGCGAAGCCGATCTCGTGGGTGACGATGACGAGGGTGGTGCCGCTGGTCGCCAGGTCCTTGATGACCGCGAGTACCTCGCCGACGAGTTCGGGGTCGAGAGCCGAGGTCGGCTCGTCGAAGAGGATGACCCCGGGCCGCAGGGCGAGGGCGCGGGCGATGGCCACGCGCTGCTGCTGACCGCCGGACAACTGCCGTGGATAGGCGCCGGTCCGGTCCCCGAGGCCCACGCGTGCGAGCAGTTGGCGGGCGGCTTCCCGGGCCGCCGGCCGGGTCAGCCTCCCGGTGGCGACGGGGGCGGCGGCCACGTTGTCGAGGGCGGTCAGGTGCGGGAAGAGGTTGAAGTTCTGGAAGACGAAGCCGATCCTGCCGCGCTGGGCGAGGATGGCGCGCTCGCCGAGTTCCTTCAGCCGTTCTCCGTCGCGCCGTACGCCGATCAGTTCGCCGCCCACGCTCACATGGCCGATCTCGGGCTTCTCCAGGTGGTTGACGACCCGGAGCAGGGTCGACTTGCCGGAACCGGACGGCCCGAGGATCACGGTGACCTCGCCGGGCCGGATGGTCAGGTCGATGCCGTCGAGGACCCGGTGGGAGCCGTACCACTTGTGGACGTCGTGCACCTCGATCGCGGCGGGGGCGGGCTTGTCGAGGGTCTGGTCGAGGGCCTGTGCGCTGCTCATACGGCGGCCTCCCGGCGCAGCCGGGCCCGCAGGTCGGCCAGGCCGGCCCGGGCTCTCGTGAGCGGTGTCGGGGGCAGGGTGCGGGTGGCGCCCCGGGCGTAGTGCCGCTCGACGTAGTACTGGACGACGGACACGGCGCTGGTCAGGAGCAGGTACCAGACGGTGGCGACCATCAGCAGCGGGACGACGTCGCCGGGATAGGTGTTGCCCATCGACTGCACCGTGCCGAACAGGTCCAGCAGGGAGACGTAGAACACCAGGGACGTGCTCTTGATCAGGCCGATCAGCTGGTTGACGTAGTTGGGGGTGATGGATCTGAGCGCCTGCGGGAAGACGATCCTGCGGAACCGGTAGACCCTGGGCAGGCCGAGCGCGGCCGCCGCCTCGTGCTGGCCCTGGTCGACGGAGAGGATCCCGCCGCGGACCACCTCGGCCGCGTAGGCCGCCTCGTTGAGGCTGAGGCCGATGACGGCGATCGCGACGTCGGTGGCGAGCTTGGACTCGTCGAAGCTGACGAAGGCCGGCCCGAAGGGCACGCCCAGGCTCAAGGTCTTGTACAGGGCACTGAAGTTGTACAGGAAGATCAGTACGACGATCAGCGGGACGGAGCGGAACAGCCAGGTGTACGTCCAGCTGACCGCGCGCAGCACCGGGCTCCCGGAGAGCCGGCCGAGCGCGAGCAGGATGCCGCCGACCAGTCCCAACACGGCGCTCAGGGCGGCGACTTCGAGGGTGACGAGGAGGCCGTCGAGGACGGTCGGGCGCAGGAACCAGTAGCGGAAGCGGTCCCATTGGTAGAAGGGGTTGGTCACCAGGCCGTGCAGGATCTGCGCGACGACGACCAGGACGACGGCGGTGACAATCCACCGCCCGGGCTTGCGCAGCGGCTGGACCCGCTGCGCGGACAGGGGTCTTGGGGGTCTCTCGACGGGTGGCGCCTCGACGAGGGAGAGGGCGGCGCCGGGGGGTTCGCTCATGGGCGGGCTCCGTGGGAGTCGGACCCGGGACGGCGGCGAGCGGCAGCGGGGCCGCGACGGCACTACGGCACGAGGCGGCACACGGGATCGCGCGGAACCGGGAGCTGGGCGGACAACGTCACCTCGCACGCCCGGTGGGCGTGCGGAATCGCGAGGGCCGGAAGGCTGGACCGGGAAGTGGAGGTCAGCCCCGACAGCGGGCTTGGCCCGGTGCGGTACACAGTGCGCTGTTGACGCGGAGCAGATCGACGGCCCGGTCGGCGACCAGGAGCTGGGTGGACGACGGTACGCAGCCCTGGGGGCGGCTCGGCGCCGTCCTGGGAGCTGCGTACATGGCGTCACCTGTCACTCTTGTGGCCCGCGTGGGGCCTCGCGCTTACCGAAATCGTCGTCCGGTCCGGTCGTCACCTGGGGCACCCCACCGCGACGCGAGGGTTGCCGGTCAGCGAGCCAGGGCTTGGCGCTGACGCTCATGACCGTTCTGAGCGGCCAGTAAGGCAGTTGAACGCCCCCCATGTCAACGTCTGTCCGCGAAGCGGACATCGACGACCCGGCCTCACCTGCCGAAAGTGTCCGGGGCGTCCGCTGCGTGGCCGGCCCAGTCCAGGATCTGGACGGCCGCTCCGGCGGCTTCCAGGCCCGCGCAGCGGCCGTGGTGGCGGCGGGCGATGCCGTCGAGGTCGAGGTGGCGGCCGAAGGCGGGGTGGGCGGCGAGGCGGCGCGCGTAGGCCCACAGGGCGCGGTGGCCGGCGATCCGGTGCACGGCACCGGCGTCGAGGTGGCAGCGGTGGACGGTGTCCAGCTGCACCAGGGTCACGAACAGGTCGATGTCGGCGGCGGTGAGCCGGTCGTCCACCAGGTACCGCTCACCGGTCAGCCGGTTCTCCAGCCGGGCCAGGGTGTCGAGCAGTACCTCCAGGGCCGCGGCCCGCTCGGCGGGGTCGGCGTCGGCCCGTCCGGCGCGCTGGGCGGCCTCCTCGACGCCTTCGGCGCACATCCGCTCGACGGCCTCGGCGACGTCCTCCGTCCCGGCCGGGTACAGGCGGGCGGCGTTGCCCTCGCGCGGGAAGCGGTCCAGGTCGCGCAGGATGTCGGGGGCGTGGGTGCTGACGATGCGTCCGGACCAGTCGTCGCTGAGTACGGGCGCGAGGGCGGGACCGGCGTAGTGGTGGGCGCTCGCCTCGTACAGCGGGTACAGCGCCGCGTGACCGCCGCCGGGGTGGTCGGGCTCGGCGGGCAGGAAGGTGACCGGACAGCTGTCGTCCAGTGCGAGGAGGCTGTGTGCGACGGCGAGGCGCAGTCCGTCGGGACAGGCGGTGGACAGATGCAGCCGGTAGCGGTGCGGCACGGCGTAGTGGCCGCTGCGCGCGTCCCGGCCGATCCGGCCCCGGAAGAGGGGGGCGGGGCGGTGGGCGGTCGAGGCGGCGGCGAGCGGAGTGATGGACATGCGTCTCCCCTGGGCGTGAGGTGCGAAGCGGACGGGCGCGCCACCGGACGTCGCCGGGCACCGGCGGGCGGTGCGCGCAAGGGGCCGGGCTCGGGGCCGGGCGATGCGGACGAGGGGCCGGGTCAGCGCCGGCCGCTGATCGCGCTGCAGACGCGCTGCAGGTCGATGTGCCGGCGGGAGGTGAGCAGGGGTGCGCGCAGCGGCGTGCGGCCCGTCCGGGCGGCGAGCGTCGCGAGGCGCGTCATGGTTCCCTACCCGTTCACTAGGATTCCCTTACTGGAGTGTCGATCCGGCTCCGGGTGACGTCAAGGGGGCGTCCACCCCTGGGACTCCGGGCTGGCGGGACCCGCCGAGGTCTCCTCAGCCACAGAAACATGTGACATAGTACTGCCGTGGCGAACCGACTGAGCTGCGATGTCGTGGTCGTCGGGGCCGGGATGGTGGGCGCGGCGTGCGCACTGTACGCCGCCCGGGCCGGTCTCGACGTGCGGGTGGTGGACCGGGGTCCGGTGGCCGGCGGCACCACCGGCGCCGGAGAGGGCAACCTGCTCGTCTCCGACAAGGAACCGGGTCCCGAACTCGAACTGGCCCTGCTGTCGGCCCGGTTGTGGGCGGAGCTGGCAAAGGAGCTGGGTTCCGCGATCGAGTACGAACGCAAGGGGGGCCTCGTGGTCGCCCGGACGCCCGGCGCCCTGGCGGCGCTGTCCGGCCTCGCCACCCGGCAGCGGGCCGCCGGCGTCGCGACCGAGCCGGTGGACGAGGACCGGCTCCACGAACTGGAACCCCACCTGGCCCCCGGATCGGCGGGCGGCGTGCTGTATCCGCAGGACGCCCAGGTCATGCCCGCGCTCGCCGCCGCGCGGCTGCTCCAAGCCTGCGGTGTCCGCCCGCACACCGGTCGCGCGGTGACGGGGCTGCTGCGGGCGGCGGACGGCTCGGTGCGCGGGGTTCGCACCGAGGGCGGCGACCTCCACGCGCCCGCGGTGGTGAACGCGGCCGGGACCTGGGGCGGCGCCGTCGCGGCACTCGCGGGCGTACGCCTGCCGGTACTCCCCCGGCGCGGCTTCGTCCTGGTCACCGAGCCGCTGCCCCGGATGATCCGGCACAAGGTGTACGCCGCGGACTACGTGGCCGACGTGGCCAGCGACTCGGCCGGCCTGCGCGCCTCGCCGGTCGTGGAGGGCACCGCCGCCGGACCGGTCCTGATCGGCGCCACGCGCGAACGGGTGGGTTTCGACCGTTCGTTGTCGCTGACGGCGGTACGGGCACTGGCGGCCGGGGCGATCGGGCTGTTCCCGTTCCTGGAGCGGGTCAGCGCGCTGCGGACGTACGCGGGCTTCCGGCCGTATCTGCCCGACCACCTCCCGGCGATCGGCCCCGATCCGCGGGTACCGGGGCTGTTCCACGCCTGCGGGCACGAGGGCGCCGGCATCGGACTCGCCACGGGAACAGGCAAGTTGATCGCACAGGCGCTCACTGGGAAGACGGCGGAGCTGGATCTGACACCGTTCCGGCCGGAGCGCTTCGACACCGAGGGAGGTCACACGCCGTGAATTCGCAGGAGTCGGCCCGGGCACGACCGGGCGAGTCCTTCACCGTCACCTTCGACGGCCGGCCGCTGGCCGCGCTGCCCGGCCGTACCGTCGCCGCCGCCCTGTGGGCGGCCGGCGTGACGGCCTGGCGCGGCACCCGCGGCGGCGGCCGCCCCCGCGGCGTCTTCTGCGGGATCGGGGTGTGCTTCGACTGCCTGGTCACCGTCAACGACCGCCCCAACCAGCGAGCCTGTCTGGTCCCGCTGCGCCCGGGCGATGTGATCCGCACGCAGCTGGGGACGGGCCGGGACGATGACTGAGCGCCCGCATCTCGCCGTCGTCGGGGCGGGCCCGGCGGGACTCGCGGGGGCACTGGCGGCTGCCGCACGGGGCGTCCGGGTGACCCTCCTGGACGCGTCCGAGCAGGCGGGCGGCCAGTTCTACCGTCAGCCCGCCCCCGCCCTCGGCGCACACCGGCCACGGACCCCGCTCCACCGCCGGCGCGCCTGGGAGCGCCTGCGCGACGGACTCGCCCGGCAGCGCGCCACCGGCCTGATCCGACACCTGACGGATCATCATGTCTGGTCGGTGCAGCGGGACTCGCCGGCCGGTCCGGTCACCGTGCACGCGTTGCGGGGCCCCGCGCAGGAGGAGGGTGTCGCCGTCCGCGCGGACGCCGTCCTGCTCGCCACCGGCGGCCACGAGTGGGTTCTGCCCTTCCCCGGCTGGACGCTTCCGGGGGTCGTCACGGCGGGCGGCGCGCAGGCCATGCTCAAGGGCGGTCTGGTGCTGCCCGGCCGGAGGGTCGTCGTCGCCGGGACCGGGCCCCTGCTGCTGCCCGTGGCCACCGGGCTCGCGGCGGCGGGCGCCCGGGTGCCGGCGCTGGTGGAGGCCGCCGATCCGGCGGCGGCCCTGCGGCGGGCGCCGGCCCTGGCCGCCCGGCCGGACAAGCTCGCCGAGGGCGCCGGGTACGCGGCCCGGCTGGCGCGGCACGGGGTCCGCGTGCTGCCCCGGCACGTCGTCGTGGAGGCGCACGGCACCGACCGGCTGACGGCGGTCAGCGTCGCCGCCCTCGGCCCCGACGGGCGGACCAGGCCCGGGAGCGGGCGCCGTATCCCCTGCGACGCCCTCGCCGTCAGCCACGGCATGCTGCCGCACACCGACCTCGCCGAGGCCCTCGGCTGCACCCTGACCGGCACCGGGGTACGGGTCGACGCCGAGCAGCGCACGGATGTGCCCGGGGTCTGGGCGGCCGGCGAGAGCACCGGGATCGGCGGCGCGGCCCTCGCCCTCGCCGAGGGCCACATCGCCGGCCGCTCGATCGGCGCCCGGCTCGCCGGCACCACCCCCAACCCGCGCGACTGGGCCGCCGCCGGCCGGGCCAGGGACCGGCTGCGCCGCTTCTGCTCGGCGCTCGACGCGATCTGCGTCCCGCACGCGGGGTGGGCCGAGACGGTCGCCGACGACACGGTGGTGTGCCGCTGCGAGGAGGTCACCGCCGGGGAGGTGCGGACGGCCGTCGACACCCTCGGCGCCCGCGACCTGCGCACCGTGAAACTGCTCAGCCGGGCCGGGATGGGCTGGTGCCAGGGCCGGATGTGCGCGCCGGCGGTGGCCGGCCTGACCGGCTGCCCGCTCACCCCGGGGCGCCGGCCGTTCGCGCGACCGGTACCGCTCGGCGTGCTGGCCGCCCTGCCCGACCACGATACGACCAAGTGATATGTCACACCTCACGTCCACCCTACCGATCGGGGGAACCCAGCCATGACCCACCCACAGCCCACGTCACCCCATCGGCCCTGGCGCGGCATCCTCGTCGCCACCGCCCTCCCTCTGCGCGACGACCACTCGATCGACTACGACCGGTACGCCGAGCACTGCTCCTGGCTGGTCGCGAGCGGCTGCGACGGCGTCGTACCGAACGGCTCGCTCGGCGAGTACCAGGTGCTCACGCCCGAGGAGCGCGCCCGGGTGGTGCGCACCGCCGTGTCCGCGGTCGGCGGTGCGCGCGTGATGCCCGGGGTCGCCGCGTACGGCTCCGCCGAGGCGCGCCGCTGGACCGAGCAGGCGGGCGAGGCCGGCTGCGCGTCGGTGATGCTGCTGCCGCCCAACGCCTACCGCGCCGACGAGCGGTCCGTCCTCGCCCACTACGCGGAGGTCGCGCGGGCCGGCCTGCCGGTGGTGGCGTACAACAACCCGGTCGACACCAAGGTCGACCTGGTGCCCGAACTCCTCGCCCGGCTGCACGGCGAGGGGCACATCCACGGCGTCAAGGAGTTCTCCGGTGATGTGCGCCGGGCCTACCGGATCGCCGAACTCGCCCCGGACCTGGACCTGTTGATCGGCGCCGACGATGTCCTGCTGGAGCTGGCCGTGGCCGGCGCCAAGGGCTGGGTGGCCGGCTACCCCAACGCCTTCCCCCGGGCCTCGGCCGAGCTGTACCGTGCCGCCGTGGCCGGGGACCTGACCACCGCGCTCCCCCTCTACCGGCAGCTGCACCCGCTGCTGCGCTGGGACTCACGGGTGGAGTTCGTGCAGGCGATCAAGTTGTCCATGGACGTCGTCGGGCGGCACGGCGGCCCCGTGCGTCCGCCGCGCCTGCCGTTGCCGCCCGAGCCGGCGGCCGTGGTCCGCGCGGCCACCGAGAAGGCCGTGGCCGCCGGACTCGTCTGACAGGGAGGCACGACCATGCGCAGCGAACTCGTCCTGCACGCCGTGGACTCGCACACGGAGGGCATGCCGACCCGGGTGATCACCGGCGGGATCGGCACCGTACCCGGCGCCTCGATGAACGAGCGGCGGCTGTACTTCCGTGAACACCGCTCGGCCGTCAAAGAGCTGCTGATGAACGAACCGCGCGGGCACCGCGCGATGAGCGGCGCGATCCTCCAGCCGCCGAGCCGCCCCGACTGCGACTGGGGGGTGATCTACATCGAGGTCTCCGGATATCTGCCGATGTGCGGGCACGGCACGATCGGGGTGGCCACCGTGCTGGTCGAGACCGGCATGGTGGAGGTCGTGGAGCCGGTGACCACCATCCGGCTGGACACGCCGGCGGGGGTGGTGGTGGCCGAGGTGGCGGTGGAGAACGGCGCCGCGCGCGAGGTGACCTTGCGGAACGTGCCGTCGTTCGCCACCGCCCTGGACCGCGAGGCCACCCTGCCCGACGGCCGCACGGTCACCTACGACCTCGCCTACGGCGGCAACTTCTACGCGATCCTCCCCCTGGACGCCTTCGGCCTGCCCTTCGACCGCTCCCGCAAGGACGACATCCTCGCGGCCGGGCTGTCCCTGATGAACGTGATCAACGCGGAGGCGGAGCCGGTGCATCCCGCCGACCCGTCCATCCGCGGCTGCCACCACGTCCACCTCTACGCGCCCGGTGCCACCGCCCGGCACTCCCGGCACGCCATGGTCATCCACCCGGGATGGTTCGACCGCTCCCCGTGCGGCACGGGAACGAGCGCGCGCATGGCGCAGCTGTACGCGCGCGGCGAACTCCCCCTGCGCACCGAGTTCGTGAACGAGTCCTTCATCGGCACCCGCTTCACCGGGCGGCTGCTGGACACCACGGAGGTCGCCGGAGTCGCGGCCGTACTGCCCAGTTTCACCGGCCGGGCGTGGATCACGGGGACCGCGCAGTATCTGCTGGATCCCACCGACCCCTTCCCGGAGGGGTTCGTCCTCTGAGAGTCCACTAGACTCCCTCCGGTGATGCGTGACATGGCACAGAATCCGCAGGACGCAGAAGGCATGCCCGTGCTCCCCCGGCTCGGCGGCCGGCGGAGCAGCTTCCGCGAGCGGGTGGCCGACGCCTTGCGCGCCGCGCTGATCGCGGGCGAGCTACGGCCCGGCGAGGTCTACTCGGCGCCGTCGCTCGCCGCCCGCTTCGGCGTCTCGGCGACCCCGGTGCGGGAGGCCATGCTGGACCTGGCCAAGGAGGGGCTGGTCGACACGGTACCCAACAAGGGCTTCCGGGTCACCGCCGTCTCCGACCGGCAGCTCGACGAGTACACGCACATCCGCGCGCTCGTCGAGATCCCGACCGTGGTGGCGCTGGCCGGTACCGCAGACCGTGTCTCGCTGGAGGCGCTGCGCCCGGCGGCCCGTGAGATCGTCACCGCCGCGGCGGCGGCCGACCTCATCGCCTACGTCGAGGCCGACACCCGCTTCCACCTCGGCCTGCTGGCCCTCGCGGGCAACGCCCATCTGGTCGAGGTCGTCGCCGACCTGCGCAAACGCTCCCGGCTCTACGGTCTCACCGCGCTGGTGGAGGCGGGCCGGCTCCTGGCCTCGGCCCAGGAACACCTGGAACTGCTGGACGCCCTGCTGGAGAGCGACAAGACCGCGGTGCACGAGATCATGACCCGGCATCTGGGACACGTCCGCAGCCTGTGGGCGTCACCGGGGAGCTGACAGCGCACCCGGGAGACACCGCCCGGGAGGCACCCTGTCAAAGGACGCCGCACATCTGGCGGCGCAAGGGTCCAAAAACGACGCTTTTTGCACGATTCGGCGAGCCGGACGGGACAAGGAGCGGCGATTTTGAGCCGGACAGAAGCGTCCCCGACCATGGGCCGGTCCCGGCGATCCCGGGAACGTCAGTTCCATGAGAGGCGCACCACCCATGCACAGCACCGGAACCGTACCGAAGTCGGCTCCGGCCTCCTCGGAGACCCGCCCGGTTCCCGTCGAAGACCCCCACGGCGACACCGGCAGACATGCCCGCCGGTTCGGCCTGCCCGTCGCCACCGCCCTGGTCATGGGCAACATCATCGGTGGGGGCATCTTCCTGCTCCCCGCCTCCATAGCCCCCTACGGCACGGTCAGCCTGCTCGCCTTCGGTGTGCTCACCGTCGGCGCCATCGCCCTGGCACTGGTCTTCGGCCGGCTCGCCGCACGCGACCCCCGCACCGGCGGTCCCTATGTCTACGCCCGCGAGGCCTTCGGCGACTTCGCCGGCTTCCTCGCCGCCTGGTCGTACTGGATCACCACCTGGGTGTCGAACGCGGCGCTCGCCGTCGCCGCCGTCGGCTACCTCGACGTGCTGGTCCCGGTCGGCGGCCACGCCTGGACGGCGTGCCTGGCCGCCCTCGCCCTGCAGTGGCTGCCCGCGCTCGCCAACTTCGCCGGCACCCGCTACGTGGGCGCCGTGCAACTGGTGGCCACTGTCCTGAAGTTCGTCCCGCTGCTGCTCGTCGCGGTGGGCGGCCTGTTCTTCTTCGACCCGTCCCGGCTGGGGCCGTTCAACTCCAGCGGTCACGGAGCCGTGGGGGCGGTGAGCGCGTCCGCGGCCCTGCTGCTGTTCTCCTACCTCGGCGTGGAGTCCGCCGCCGTCAGCGCGGGCGAGGTCGAGAACGCCCGGCGCAACGTCGGGCGGGCCACCGTCATCGGCACGGCGGGAGCCGCCCTGGTCTATCTGCTGGGCACTCTGTCCGTCTTCGGGACGGTGCCGCACGACCGGCTGGTCACCTCCACCGCACCCTTCTCCGACGCCGTGAACACGATGTTCGGCGGCAGCTGGGGCGGCACGGCGGTGGCCCTGGCCGCGCTGGTGTCGATGACCGGCTGCCTGAACGGCTGGACGCTGCTCAGCGCCCAGACCCCGTACGCGGCGGCGAAGGACGGCCTGTTCCCGGCGGCCTTCGCGCGGCGGCGCCGGGGCGTGCCGACGGTCGGCGTCGCGGTGACCGTCGTCCTCTCCTCGCTGCTGACCGCGTACAACTACCTCTCCGGCTCGGGGCAGGTCTTCGAGGTCCTGGTGCTCGTCACCACGTTCACCGCGACCGTGCCGTATCTGCTGGCGGCGGCAGCGCAGATCTTCCACCTCGTCTCCGGCCGGGGCCCGGTCGACCGGGCGCGGCTGGTCCGGGACTCGGTGATCACCACGGTGGCGGCCGTCTTCTCCCTCTGGCTGATGGCGGGCGCCGGTTACGCGGCGGTCTACCAGGGCGCGCTGTTCCTGTTCGCGGGAGTCATCGTGTACGCGATCCTGGCGGCCCGCCGGCAGCGGGGGCCGGCCGGGGCCCCCGAGGACGCCAGGACGGCCGATACCACCGGGTCCGCCTGACCGCTCGGTGCCGGCTGTCGGCTGCCGGCGCATACGAGAACCGGGAGGCGCCGAGCGGGCGCCTCCCGGTCGAGGTCGACGGCGAGGAAAGCGAAGGAACTGGTTTCGTTAAAGGAGTTGAGAAGGAAGCCCCTTCATGGCCTCGCCGCGGGCAACGCTAGCACTCAGCCCGGGATCAGGTCGCGCAGATTTTCGAGGGTGATGATCCGTGAGTCCGGATGCAGTCCCTCGGGACGTTCGAGGCCGATGTACATCACGGGCTCGTCCGGGACCGGCTCACCGTCCCACAGGTCGGCGGTCGTGGTGCCGCCGGACATCAGGTCGACCAGGTATCCCACCGTCAGCTGCTCGCGCTCCACGATGGCGCGCACCACCTTCGACACGGATGCCTGGTTCTCCTCGACCCGGTTGGCCGACGAGATGCCCTTCAGATACAGGTGCAGCCACTTCGCGCGCCACCGGCCGTCGCCCCCGCGCTGGAACACCAGCGGCAGCGCGACCCGGCCCATCCCCCGCAGCTCCGACTTCATCCGCACCGTGCGCGGCTCGAACGGCCGGCCCTTCTGCTCGTCGTCGCGCAGCATGAAGCCGAAGAACGACTCCTCGACCTCCTCGAAGCCTTCGCCGGCGTAGATGTTCACCTGCGGGACGATGAAGGTGCCGCGCACTCGGCCCAGGGACAGGCTGATGAACTCCGAGGCCCCGTCGGGAGCCTCGGTGATGTCGCCCGAATGCCTCCCTCCGACGGCACTGAGCGACGTGTAGGAGAGCCAGGAGTCGGTGCTGTAGTCGGCGTGCAGAAGCAGCGCGGACAGGTCGTAGTCGGTCCGGTCCCTGGTCTGCTTCCAGTACACGAAGAAGCGCAGCTGTTCGCCGTCGACCGCGGAGACCGACCCTCGCGGCAGTACGCCGAGCCCGGCCGCGGTTGCCCGGCCGCTGAGCGGAAGCGCCACGTCGAGGACATCGGGGCCGAGCAGCAGCCGGCCCGGCGCCGGGAGCCGGCGACGCATCTCGGCGTCGAGGGCGGCGATCAGACGATCGCGGTCCGCGGCCGGTACCGGCGGCCGGAAGTCGGGGGTCACCCAGGCGCGGCCCCGGCGGTTGACGAAGATCCGGGGTTCGCCGCTCTCACGTGCCCGGTTGTGGAGATGCTCGCGGACCGAGAGCACGACCCGGCCGGAGACGTGGGGAGCGGCCCGCACCGCGGCGGCCACCACCGCGTCCCGTTCCTCCTGGTCGGCGGCGATGCGCAGCAGGAGGTCCAGTGCGCGGAACAGCTTGCCGGGAGCGGACGTCAGCGATTCCGCCGCCCCACGGACGTCGCGGGCGTCGAGCAGCTTCTCGATCCGGCTGTCGAAGGACGGTGCCTCCTTCTCGCCCCGCGCGACCGCGAACACATCGGCCGCGTGCGGCCAGCGCGGGTACTCGTGCGGGTGGAGGCGTTCGCCGAGCCGTTTGAAGGGCTCCCGGTGCGCGTGCACATCGGCGAGCTTCGCGGGGTTCGCGGCGATCACGGCGTCGAGCCCCGCGAGCAGTCCCCGCCGCAGCGGCCGCGACAGCGCCCGAAACCGGGTCGGCTCCCGCAGCGTCACGTCGCCGCCCGACAGCGCGCAGGCCAGCCGCAGCACATCGGTGACGGTGTCGAGGAGGAGGTCCGCCCCGACGCCGAGCCGGGCCTCGTTGATGATCGCCCGGTTCTCCCGGACCGGGATCGCCTCCGGCTGGGGGCCGAGCGCGCACCGCTCGGCGAGGGCCTTGAGGTCGCGCAGGTCGTCCTCGCCCAGCGGGGTCGCGCTGCCGGCCAGGGCCAGGTAAAGGTCGGTGAGCTCGTCGTCCAGGTCCCGGCCGAGATGCAGGACGGTGATCCGGTCGCCCGCCGAGGCGATCAGTTCGTCCTGCGCCGCGAGCATGTCCTCGTAGGTGTGCTGGTACCGGCCGTACGTGGGGAGGCTGAGCAGGTCCAGCACCCCGTCGGCCAGCTGCGCCGACACGCTCTCGCGCGACTTGTCGTCGCCGAGTGCCTTCGCCACGCACCGCATCCAGAACTCTTCGGTGTCCGGCACGTTCGCCGGGAAGTCGATGAAGTACGCGTTGTGCCGGACGTGGTCGCCCACCATCTCGCTCACGGTGCGCAGCGTCCGCTTGGCGGTGTGCACGACCGCGGCCTCGGACAGCCCCGCCAGGCGCTCGAGCAACTCCGCCGAGAGCTTGAACCCCACGGATGCCAGCGCCGCGTCGAACTGCCGTGCGGCGACGGCTCCTTCCCCGGCGGAGCCCCTGGGGAAGGAAAGGCGGTGGGTGTGCCGGATGACCAGCGATTCGAAACTGTGCGCCATTCCGGGATGATCGCAGAGGTGCGCGAGCCGGTGCACGGGAGTTTTCGTACGCAATTCGACACTGGCGACCCCTCGCCCGAGCAGGTCGCCGACGCCATCCGTCTCCCCAACGCAACCACCGGCCCCGAGAGGCCACTTGGAGAGGGAAAACGCAACTTCGACATGGTTCGCGCAGGCGGCTACCTTCACCTGGTCCCCGGCGATCGCCCACGGTCGCAGGGGAGTTCCCCCAGCCTGAGCCACCCGCGGGTCCACACCAGGCACCCCCGACCAGGGAGAGACGCATGCCCCGTCTTGCGCTGTACACGTTCGGTGTCCTGAAGTCACCTCTCGCCGATCCCGCACCTCTCACGCACGAGTTCTACGACATCGGTGGGGCCGTCTACCGGCAGTTCAGCCGGCAGCCGGGGTACCTCGCGCACGCTGAAGCGGCAGACGGTGACCGGGGCATGCTCTTCGGGGCCGACTGGGGTGCGTGGGGAGAGTTCGCCGTACCGACTTGGTACGGCAAGGGCCGTACGGCGGAGACCACCGCGCTGGCCGCGACCCTCTCGCTCTGGACCGACCTCGGCCCCGCCTTCGACGCCGTCTACACCGGTGTGCACCGTGAGGCGCTGAACAGGCGTTACGACTGGTTCGAGAGGACAGGGCACCCGAATCACGTGGCCTGGTGGATCTCCGACGGCGTGATACCCATCTGGCAGGACGGGGTGTCCAGGCTGGAACACCTGCGCGACCACGGCCCCGCGCCGCACGCCTTCACCTTCCACCACTCGTACGCCCCGGACGGAACCAGGATCGAAGGCAGCGGAGCGAAGAGTGACCAGGTTCGCCGACCCCCGTCCCCACCTGGTTCCCAAAAATGATCAAGGGCCGGTTTCGGATGCCTCCGAAACCGGCCCTGACCTGCGACTGTCTCCAGTCGGGACGACAGGATTTGAACCTGCGACCCCTTGACCCCCAGTCAAGTGCGCTACCAAGCTGCGCCACGTCCCGCCGCGCTCTCACCCGGGATGCCCCGTGTGATCACGCAGGTCAACCCTACCGCACCGGCGCCGGTGCCGGTGTCCGTGTCGGCTCCGCCGGGGCGGCGTCCAGGGCGGGGGCGGGGCGGCGGGCCGGGACGAGGAGGGCGGCGCCGGCCGCCGCCAGGCACAGGAGGGTGAGCAGGGCCCAGCCGTGGGTGTAGCCGGAGGCGTAGGGCAGGCCGGAGGGCTGGAGCCGCCCGGTGACCAGGACGCTGGTGAGCGCGGCGCCGATGGAGCCGCCTATGGTGCGGAGGTTGGCGTTCATGCCGGTCGCGGCGCCGGTCTGCTCGGGCGGGACGCTGCCCACGACGAGGTTGGCCATCGAGGCGAAGGCCAGTCCGATACCGAGCCCGAACAGACCGGCGACGACGGCGATCTGCCACTGCGCGTCATGCCAGAGGGTAAGGAAGCCGCAGGCCAGCGCGCCCAGCGCGGCACCCGTGGCGAGCAGGGCCTTGGCGCCCACGCGCGGTTCCAGCCGGCCGGCGAGGACACCGGAGACGAACATCGCGACGAGCATCGGCAGCATGAGCAGGCCCGAGGCGGTGACGCCGGCGCCGAAGCCGTAGCCGGCCGCGGAGGGCGTCTGGACGAATCCGGGCAGGAAGGACCAGATCGCGTACATGCCCGCGCCGAACAGGAGGGCGGCCGTGTTGGTCGTCCACACCGCGGGCTGCCGCATGACGCGCAGGTCGATCAGCGGGCTGCGGGAACGGGCCTCGGAGGTGAGCCACAGGGCGAACAGCACGGCGGCGGCGGTGAACAGGGCGAGCACCTTCGGCGAGCCCCAGCCCCAGTGGCCGGCCTGGCTCAGCGGGAGCAGAAGGGCGACCAGCCAGGCCGAGAGCAGCGCGGCACCGGACCAACTGATCCTCCCCTGGGCCCTCTTGGGCGACTCGGGAACATAGCGCAGGGCGATCACGACGGTCGCGGCGACGATCCCGACCGGGATCCAGAACAGCCAGCGGTAGTCGAGCGCGGAGACGATCGGCCCGGCGGCCACCATGCCGACGCCGCCGCCCGCGGCGATCACCGCGGAGAGGTTGCTGATGCTGCCGGCGACCTCGGCCGCGGCGAACTCGTCCCGGATGATGCCGAAGGACAGCGGGAAGAGGGCGCCACCGACGCCCTGGACGACCCGGGCGACGATGAGGACGCCGATGCTCGGGGCCAGCGCGGCGAGCAGACAGCCGGCGAGGACGGTCACCAGGACGGCGACGAGCGTGCGCTTCTTGCCGGCGAGGTCGCCGACCCGGCCGAGTATGGGGGTGAAGACCGACGCGGACAGCAGGTACGCCGTCATCACCCAGGTCGCGGTGGACTGCGAGGTGTGCAGGGCGTGCTGCACGGTCGGCAGGGCCGGTGCGATCAGCGACTGCAGCATGGAGAAGACGCCTGCACCGGTCGCGAGGACCGCGAAGGTGAGGCGGGTGGACGTGCGGGGCATGGGGAAGCCTCTCCGGAATCCGGGACGCGGAGGACGGGCATGACAGGAAGCGGGCCGGACGGCCCGTGCGACAGGGGCGCGCGGGCTGGACGGCCCGAGCGACAGGCATGCGGCGGGCCGGGCACCCGGACGCGTCCGTCCACGGTGCGGCCACCTCCGCACTGCTAAAGTGGAGGTACCCCTCCACTGTAACGGAGGTACCCCTCCGTTTCAAGGAGCGGAGGGGTACCCCCGGTTCACTGGGCCGCGAGCCCCGCCGCGAGCCCCGACCCTTCCCGCAGGAGGCAGCAGTGACGGCCACGCCGTTCCCCGTCGGCGAGATCGTGGCGACCCGCCGGCCGCACCGCAAGGACGCCGCCCGCAATTACGACGCCCTGCTCACCGCCGCCCGCGAGGCGTTCGCGGCGCACGGCTCGGAAGCCTCCCTGGAGGACATCGCCCGCCGCGCGGGCGTGGGCATCGGCACGCTGTACCGCAACTTCCCCACGCGCCGCGACCTCTTCGAGACCGTCTACGCGGACGAGGTGAACGTCCTGTGCCGGGCCGCCGTGGAGCTGGCCGGGCGGGAGCCGTGGGAGGCGCTGACCGCCTGGCTGGACCGGTTCGCCGGCTACATGGTCACCAAGCGGGCGGTGCGCGAGGCCCTGGACAACCAGTCGGACATCTTCACGGCCTGCCGTGACTCCATGTACGCCGCCGGCGGACCGCTCCTGGAGCGCGCCCAGCGGGCGGGCGTGGTGCGCGCGGACATGGACTTCAGCGATCTGCTGCGGATGGTCGCCGGGATCACCGCGACCGCCTTCGACGACGACGCCCAGCGCGACCGGGTCCTCGCGATCGCCCTGGACGGGGTGCGCGCCGTCCGCTGAGCCGCGCCCGCCGAGGGCCCGTGCGCGCGTGGCCGGCCGACCCACCGCCCTACTTGATGAGCGCGTTCGCCACCACCACGATCACCCCCAGCAGCGCGTCCCCCAGCCCGACGAGTACGGCGCCCGGCCAGCGCCGCGCCGACCAGCGGGCGGTGATCAGGCCGAGCACGAACAGGATCATGATGTTGAGGACGAACGCCACGAACTCGACGCCCTTGGCCGGCCACCACTTCCACCGCGCTCCGGCGAGCAGGAAGACCGTGGGCAGGACGGCCGCGACGAGCGGCCACTCGTTGCGCAGGGCCCGCAGGAGGTCCCAGCCGCGGTGCGGGACGCGCTCGGCGATGTAGTGGGCGTAGCCGTGGGCGAGGGCGGAAGCGCACGCGGTCACCAGCACCCACGCGGCGTCGTAACCACGGACCTCGGCGGAGGTGTGCCCGTACTGGGTGAGCGCCGCGACCATCGAGCTGGCGAGGACGGCGCCGTACACCCCGCCGAACAGCACGATTTCGCGTGAGTCGTGCCGGCGCGGCGGTGCCGGGCCGGCCGCCGGGGAGTCAGCCATGCTCCCCACGATCACCCGCCCCCCACGCCCCCGCCAGTCCGCCCCCGGTCCCCGCCGCCGGTTCGGGCCCGCACACCCCCGGCGGTCCGTGCGTCCGACGAAGTGTCCGCCGACCAGGCCCGATGCCCCACACACTGTCCACGGCGGCGGAGGGCGGACGCTCGCTAGGGTCGGCGGCATGACGCACAGTTTCGCCCTGCACATACCCGACGCCTGTCTCGAACCCGAGCCCCTCGACCCGGAGCAGATCGTCTCCGGGAACCCGGAGGTGACCGGCAAGGTGGTGTGGGAGTCCCCGGACGGCCGGCAGCTCCGCGGGATCTGGCAGATCACCCCGGGCGTGGTCACGGACACGGAGGCGGACGAGCTGTTCGTGGTGGTGAGTGGCTCGGCGACGATCGAGGTGGAGGGCGGTCCCACGCTGACCGTGGGGCCCGGCGACATGGCGGTGCTGCGGGCGGGTGACCGGACGACGTGGACGGTGCACGAGACGCTGCGCAAGGCGTACGCGATCAACCTGTAGGGCCGCTGCGGGCGAACCCGGCCGGGGCGACCCGGCCGGGACCCGGCCCCCCGGCACGGTGACGCGCCGGCGGTACGAGGGCCACCCCCTCCGGCACCCCCTACGGAAGCCGGCCCACCGGCACGGGTGGCGGCCCCGTCGTTCCCCGGATCTTCAGCATCGGCACGGCCAGCAGCTCGCGCCCCTCGCCCGCCGTCCGCTCGAAGCGGTCCAGCAGACAGCGGGCGGCGCGCCGGCCCAGCTCGTGCGGGGCGGTGTCGACGGTGGTCAGCCACACGTGCCGCAGCCGCGCGATGCTGGTGTTGTCGTAGCCGACGACCGACACGTCATGCGGCACGCTCAGGCCCAGTTCCCCGGCCGCCGAGAGCGCGCCGACCGAGGCGATGTCGTTGACGGCGAAGAGGGCGGTGGGCCGCTCGGGGCGGCCCAGCAGCCGTACCGTCCCTCGGTAGCCGCCCTCCTCGGTGAGGTCGCCGGGCTCCACCAGGGGTTCGGCGCCGTGCTCCCGCATGGCCGCCTCGAAGCCGCGCCGGCGCAGCGCTCCGACGGCGCCGTGGCCCGCGAGGTGGGCGATCCGGCGGTGGCCGAGGCCGAGCAGGTGTTCCGTGGCGAGGCGGGCCCCGCGCTCGTCGTCCCCGGCGACGACGTCCACGCCGGGCGGCCGGGGCTCGCGGGCGCCCGCCACGACCACCGGTATCCGCCGCGCGAGGGCGTCGAGGCCGTCGGCGTCCGGGACCGTGCCGACCACCACCAGCCCGTCGACGCCGAGGTCCAGGAAGGGCTCGGCGAGGCGGTGGCCGGTCCGCCGGTTCAGGCGGGCGTCGGCGAGAAGCATGTGCAGGCCGGCCGTGTGGAGCACGGAGTCCAGGCCGTCGAGGAGGTCGACGAACCAGGGGTTGCGCAGGTCGTCGAGGAGGACTCCGACCGTGCGCGTGCGCTGTTCGCTCAGGCTGCGGGCGGCGGCGTTGGGCCGGTAGCCCAGTTCGCGCACCGCCCGCAGGACGGCGTCCCGCTTCTCCGCACGGACCGGACCCGAGCCGCGCAGCACCAGGGAGACCAGTGACTTCGACACTCCGGCCCGCTCGGCCACGTCACGGATCGTCGGAGGTCTCATGGGATGGACCGTTCCATGCGGCCGAGCCCGTGTCAAAGGGCGACGTCAAAGGGAACCTTGGCACGGTCGGAGGCGATCGGGCTTGCACGCCGGGCGCTTGACAGGGCCTGCATGTCCGGACATGGTGACCGGGACAGGTGATGGACCGGTCCAAAAAGGGGCTGTCATGGTGGATGAGCTCGGTGTGGCCGTCGTCGGATTCGGCTGGATGGGACGGGTGCACACCCAGGCGTACGCCCGGCTCCCGCACCACTACCCCCGGCTGCCGCTGCGGCCGCGGCTGGTCACGGTCGCCGAGGAGGTGCCGGGGCGGGCCGAGGAGGCCGCCGAGCGGTTCGGGTTCGCCTCCGTCACCCGCGACTGGCGGGAGGTGGCCGCCGACCCGCGCGTGCGGGCCGTCAGCATCACCGCGCCGAACTTCCTGCACCGTGAGATCGGCGTGGCGATGGCCGAGGCCGGCAAGCACATCTGGATCGAGAAACCGGTGGGTCTGACCGCCGAGGACGCGCGGGCGGTCGCGGACGCGGTCGCCGGAGCCGGTGTGCAGGGCGCGGTCGGCTTCAACTACCGCAACGCGCCCGCCGTCGAGGCCGCCCGCGACCTGATCGCCGACGGCGGGATCGGGGCGGTCACGCATGCCCGCGTCCGTCTGTTCAGCGACTACGCGGCCCACCCGGACTCCGCGCTGACCTGGCGGTACGAGCGAAAGCGCGGGGGCAGCGGGGTGCTCGGCGACCTGGCCTCGCACGGCGCCGACCTGGCCCGTTTCCTGCTCGGCGAGATCGTCTCCCTCACCGCCGACACCGCGATCTTCGTGCCGCGACGGGCCCGTCCGGCCGGCGCCACCGCCGGTCACACCCTCGCCTCCGGCGGCGCACCGGGCCCGGTCGAGAACGAGGACTACGTCTCCTGCCTGCTGCGCTTCGCCTCCGGCGCCCGCGGGGTCCTGGAGGCCTGCCGGGTCTCGGTGGGCGAGCAGAACGGCTACGGCTTCGAGGTGCACGGCACGAAGGGCGCGGTGTTCTGGGACTTCCGCCGGATGAACGAGATCGGGGTCAGCCGGGGCACGACGTACCAGGACCAGCCGGTGAGCACGGTGTACGTCGGCCCGGGCGCCGGGGAGTTCGCCGCGTTCCAGCCGGGCGCGGCCAACGCGATGGGCTACGACGATCTGAAGGTCATCGAGGCGTACCGGTTCGTCCGCTCCATCGCCGAGGGCAGTCCGTACGGTGCGACGCCGACGGACGCCGTGCGCGCCGCGGCCGTGCTCGACGCGATGGAGCGGTCCGCTCAGCAGCGCTCCTGGGTGGATGTGGCCGGTGGCTGAGCGAGCCGCGCGACACCTGCGGCGAGGGCGTCGACCACCGGGCGCGGGGGTACGTCGGCCCCGCCGGTGGTGCGGGCCGGCAGCGGCAGTTCCACCTGGACGCCGCCCAGGCGGGCGAGGTTGACCGGGTTGCGGGGGTGCAGGCCGCGCAGGGCGGGCGGGATCTCCGCCAGGTCGGTGACGGCCTGGAACCGGGGCGCGAGGGCGAGCAGTTCCTCGGCGAGGACGGTCGCGGCCTCGCGGTTGCCGCCGCCCAGGAAGAGGGTGTCCCAGGCGTGGGGTCGCATGTGGCCGTGCAGGGAGACGGTCAGCCGGACGCCGTCCAGGAACTCGCGCAGGAGCGCGCTGCGGGCCGCCACCATGCGCGGGGAGGGGATGTGCACGGGCCGACGGGCCCCGGGCTGGGTGAAGACGAGGCTGGTGGCGCCGCAGCGACGGGCCACGAGGGCGGCCAACTCGGCCGTGCCCCCTTCGTTGCTGCCATGCAACGCCAGCAGGCCGACGCCGTCGCCCGGGACGAGCGTGGCCAGCAGCGGTACGCCCTCGATCTCCACGTACTCGGTGCGGCTCATCGGAACTCCTCGCGCCGGGGCGGCGTCATTCGGCCGGCCGCGCGGGCATGTTGTACGGGGTGACGACCTGGATCGCGGACGGCAGCGCCGGTCCGGCCGGGGGCAGCGCGCCGTGGGCGCGCATCACGTGGTGGCAGGCCTCGCGCAGGTCCTGGCGCAGATCGTGGTGGAGGACGGCGGACAGCCGGTGCTCGCGCAGCAGGCGGGTGTTGACGTGGTCGAGGTCGTGGGCGACGAAGACCGCGCAGTCGCGGCCGGCGTCGGCGAAGGCGCGCAGGGTGGCGTCGTTGCCGCCGCCGATGGAGTACACGGCCCGGATCTCCGGGTCGCGGACGAGGGCCGCGCGGACGAGGTCGTACTGCGTGGCGTCCAGACCCTGGCCCTCGGTGATCTCGACCAGGGTCCGCTCGGGGTGCCGGGCCCGCATCACGCTGCGGAACCCCATCTCCCGCTCCTCCTCGTTGCGGAAGAAGCCGCTGCTCAGGCTGGTGAGGACGTTGCCGGGGCGGTCGCCGAGCCACTGACCCATGAGGTAGGCGGCGGTCGCGCCGGCCGCCCGGTCGTCGATGCCGACGTAGGCGAGGCGGCCACTGGCGGGCAGGTCGGTGACGAGGGTGACGACCGGGACACCGGCGGCTCTCAGCCGTCCGACGGCCGCGGTGACCTCGGGAACGTCCGGTGCCTTGAGGATCACGCCCTGCGAGCCACGCCGGGCGATCCGGTCCAGGGTGGCGACCAGTTCGCGGACCGGCCCGGTCTCGCGGAAGTGGAAGCGGCAGCGCACCACCGCGGGGTGCAGGGCGGGCAGTTCCGCCTCCAGCGCGGCGCGTACGGCGGTGGTGAACCGCTCCGGCGCCTGCGCCACGACGTCGGCCATGAAGGTGCGTCCGACCAGCCGGACCTGGGTGCGCTGCCGGTCGAGGTCGGCGATGGCCCGGCGCACCTCCCGGGCGGTGTTCTCGCGCACTCCTCCCCTGGCGTTCAGCACGCGGTCCACGGTGGCCTCGCTCAGGCCCGCCTGTCGGGCGATCTCCCGGATCGGGAACGGATGGCCCATGGGCTCGGCTCCTTGAGGGGTTTTTGATGGTCGCGTGCTGGTTGTTCGAGGGGTTTGTACTGACAAGAATGACAGCACCGCGCCGTTCCCGTGCCGAAAGAAGGACACCGGGCGGACTCGACCGACTTCCCCCGCGACCCGTTCGCTCTCAAGGAGCACTAGGAGCAGTATGCGCATCGGAATTCTCGGCCTCGGCCGCATCGGCGCCTTCCACGCCGAGACCCTGTCCGCCCTGGCCGGCGTGGAGTCGCTCGTCGTCGCCGACCCGTTCGCGGACGCCGCCAAGGCCGCGGCCGAGCGGTTCGGGGCGCAGGTCGCCGACTCGCCGGAGGCGTTGCTGGCGGCCGGGGTGGACGGGCTGGTGATCGCGGCGGCCACCGACGCGCACCCCGAGCTGATCCGGGCCGGTGTGGCGGCGGGCGTGCCGGTGTTCTGCGAGAAGCCGGTGGCCCGCACCATGGCGGAGGGCGTCGCCGTGCTGGAGGCCGTGCGGGGCCGTGGCGTCCCGGTCCAGATCGGCTTCAACCGCCGCTTCGACGCGGGCTTCGCCGCCGCGCGGACGGCGGTACGGTCCGGTGAGCTGGGCAAGCTGCACACGGTCCGCTGCACCACCCTGGACCCGGCGCCCCCGCCGCCCGCCTATGTGGCCGCCTCCGGTGGGATCTTCCGGGACTGCTCGGTGCACGACTTCGACATCCTGCGCTGGGTGACGGGTCGCGAGGTCACCGAGGTGTACGCGGTGGGCGGCAACCGGGGAGCCGCCCACATCGCGGCGACGGGAGACGCCGACACCACCGGCGCGCTGCTCACCCTGGACGACGGCACCCTCGCGGTGGTCTCCAACTCCCGCCACAACGGGCGGGGTTACGACGTGCGGATGGAGTTGCACGGCTTCACGGACTCGGTCGCCGTCGGTCTGGACGACAAGCTGCCGGTGCGCTCGCTGGAGCCCGGCGTGAGCTTCCCGGCCGGTGTGCCGCACGACTTCTTCATGGACCGGTTCGCCGCCGCCTACCGTGCCGAACTCGCCGCGTTCACCGAGGTCGTGGCCGGCGTCCGCCCCTCCCCCTGCACGATCGAGGACGCCCTGGAGGCGGGCTGGATCGCCGAGGCCTGCACCCTGTCCCGGCAGCGGCACCGTCCGGTGACGCTCGCGGAGGTGCGCGGGACCTGACCGCGACAGGCCCGCCACACGGCCCGCCGCCGGACAACCCGCCATCGGGCGTCCGTCGGCGGGCACCGCGTCACCGGGCGTCCGTCAGCGGGCAGTGCGTCGGTGAACGTCCCGTCGGCGGGCGTCCGTCGGCGGGCACTCCTCGTCGAGTGATCCGTCGGCGCGCAGTGCGTCTACGGCGGTGCGGGCGGGCGCTTCGCCCGCGCCTTTCCCCGCGCGGACGGTTCGGGACCGCGCCATGGCCGAGCGGGCTCACGGCGCGGTCCCGTACCGCGGCTCACAGGCAGTAGCGCACCAGCCACTCGTCGGGATTGTAGGAGTCCCGCGCCGGGTCCCGGGGCAGGGCCTGGCGTGTCTCCACCGTGTCCTCGGGCCGCACCCGCTCGGGCAGCGTCCCGAACCGGGTGTGTCGGGCGCTCTCGGCGGCGTCCGGCGCCGGTTCCCCGTCCCTCACGTGCGGTTCGTGCTCGGCGTTCGCCTGTTGTGTCATCTCGGCCTCCCCGGGATCGTCGAACCCGTACCCGCCTTGGACGTCGCCATGGGGATTTCGGTTGCGGGTGCGGGCGCCGCCGGGTGGAGTCGGCGGATTTCCGGTGTGCCGCCGCCCCTTCGAGGCGGCGGCACGCCTCAGGCGCCGCAGGAGCGCAGGAAGCGGCGGGTGCGCACCGCGATCGGCAGGGGCTTGTCCGGCTCGCACGGGTACATGTCCTGCTCGACGATCGCGAACAGCTCGACCCCGAGCCGCTGCGCCGCCTCCAGTACGGGCTCCAACGCCGGTACGCCCAGCGGGGGTTCGCACATCACACCCCGCTGCACCGCGGGCCCGAACGGCACCTCGCCCGCGACCACCTCGGCGAGGATGTCCGGGTCGACCTGCTTGAGGTGCAGGTAGCCGATGCGTTCGCCGTAGGTCTCGATCAGCTTGACGCTGTCACCGCCGCAGTAGGCGTAATGCCCGGTGTCCAGGCAGAGGTTGACCAGTTCGGTGTCGGTGGAGTCGAGGAAGCGTTCGACGTGCCGCTCGGTGTCGAGGTGGGTGTCGGCGTGCGGGTGCACCACGAGGTCGAGGCCGTAGGTGTCCTTGACCTCGTGGCCGAGCCGCTCCATGCCCTTGGTGAGATGGGCCCACTGCTCGGCGGTCAGCTCGGGCGGCTCCAGGATCTCGGCGGTCTTGTCGTCCCGCCAGAAGGACGGGATCACCACCAGGTGCCGCGCACCCATCGCCTGGGTGAGCGCGGCCACCTGGGCGACGTGTTCCCAGGTCTCCCGCCAGACCGCCGGGCCGCGGTGCATACCGGTGAAGACGGTGCCCGCCGACACCTTCAGGTTCCGTCGGGCGACCTCTTCGGCGAGGCGTGCCGGATCGGTGGGGAGGTAGCCGTAGGGGCCGAGTTCGATCCAGTCGTAGCCCGCCTCGGCGACCTCGTCGAGGAAGCGTTCCCAGGGAACCTGCCGCGGGTCGTCGGGGAACCAGACACCCCAGGAGTCGGGGGCGGAGCCGACCCGGATGCGGTCGAGGGAGGCCGGGTGCGTCATGTCAGGTGGTCCCTTCCTCGGCGGCCGTCAGCGGTGCGGTGAGGTCGCCGTCCTCGGGCAGTTCCGCCACGTCGACGCCGCGCACCTGGGCCAGCTCGTGCTTGAGCGCGGCGAGTTCCGTGCCGCCCGCCATGTGGTTGGTCAGCTCTTCCAGGCTCACCTCGCCGCGGTCCGCGCTCAGCTCCAGGGTGCCGAGGCGCAGCACGCTGAAGTGGTCGCCGACCATATAGGCGTGGTGGGGGTTGTGGGTGATGAAGATGACGCCGAGGCCGCGGTCACGGGCGGCGGCGATGTATTTGAGCACCACACCGGACTGCTTGACGCCCAGGGCGGCCGTCGGCTCGTCCAGGATGAGGACGCGGGCGCCGAAGTGGACCGCGCGGGCGATCGCCACGCATTGGCGCTGGCCGCCGGAGAGGGTGCCGATGGGCTGTTCCAGGTCGTCCAGGAGGATGCCCATGTCGCGCAACTCCTGGTCGGCGGTCTTCTTCATACGGGCGATGTCGAGGCGACGCAGGGGCCAGGGGCCCCGGGTCAGCTCGGAGCCGAGGAAGAAGTTGCGCCACACGGGCATGAGCGGGACGGTGGCCAGGTCCTGGTAGACCGTGGCGATGCCCCGGCCGAGGGCATCGCGGGGGCTGGCGAAACGCACCGGCAGCCCGTCCACCAGGAACTCGCCCTCGCTGTGGTGGTGCAGCCCGGAGATGATCTTGATGAGGGTGGATTTGCCGGCGCCGTTGTCGCCGAGCACACAGGTCACCCGGCCGGCGTGGACCGTGAGGTCGACGCCGTGCAGGGCACGGATGTTGCCGTAGGACTTGCCGGCGCCGCGCAGTTCGACCAGGGGGCCGTCCGCCGGGGAGGGGGTGTCCCGCAGAATGGCGCCGTGCGCTGGGGTTCCGTTGTCAGTCATCGGTCACCTCCGGGTCGCCGTGCGCTGGACCCATAGATTGATCAGGACGGCACCGAGCAGCATCACGCCGAGGAATGCCTTGAACCAGTCGGGGTTCCAGCCGGCGTAGACGATGCCCTGCTGCACCATGCCGAACATGAAGGCGCCGAAGACCGGGCCGATCGCGGAGCCGTAGCCACCGGTGAGCAGACAGCCGCCGATGACGGCCGCGGCGATGTAGATCAGCTCCTGGCCGACGCCCTCGCCCGACTGCACGGTGTTGAACGAGAACAGGTTGTGCATGCCGACGAACCAGGCACCGAAGCCGACCAGCATGAACAGCGAGATCTTGGTGAAGGCGACCGGGACGCCGACGGCCCGGGCGCTGTCCTTGTTGCCGCCGACGGCGAAGATCCAGTTGCCGTACTTGGTGCGCAGCAGCACCCAGGTGGCCAGGGCCGCGAAGACCAGCCACCAGACCACGGTGATCTTCACCTGGACCCCGCCGACGTCGAACGACGAGGCGAAGACCTTCCTTGCCTGGTCGAAGCCGTCCATGTCGCTGATGTCGTCGGTGGCGACGTTGCCGGTGACCGACTTGGTCACGGCGAGGTTGACGCCCTGCAGGATCAGGAACGTGCCGAGGGTGACCAGGAAGCTGGGCAGTCCGGTCTTGACCACCATCCAGCCGTTGAAGGCGCCGATCGCGAGGGAGGCGATCAGGGCGACGATGACGCCGGACCACACGTTCAGGGTCAGCTGGTAGCTGAGCATGCTCGCGGTGAGCGCCGAGGTGATCACGGCGACACCGGCGGACAGGTCGAACTCGCCGCCGATCATCAGCAGGGCGACCGGCAGCGCCATGATCCCGATGGTGGACGACTGGTAGAGGATCGTGGCCATCGAACTGCCCTGGCGGACCGAGGGCGCGACGATCAGGAAGAAGACCAGGACGGCGGCGGCGCCGAGGAAGACGCCCACCTCGGGCCGGGCCAGCAGCCGCAGCGCCGGCGAGCGATGGGCGGTGCGCCCGTCGGTGGCCTTCGGGCCGGACCCCGGCGGCTTGCCCACCGCTGGCTCTGCCTGCTGGGGCATGCTCATCACCGGGTGCCCTTCGCGGCGTACTCGGCGACCTTGTCGACGTTGGACTTGTCGACGAAGGCCGGACCGGTGAGCACCGGCTGCTCGCCGCCGCCGCTGTAGTTGCCGTTGTTCTTGTAGAGCCAGAGGGAGTCGACCGCCAGATAGCCCTGGAGGTAGGGCTGCTGGTCGACGGCGAACTCGATGCCGCCGTTCTGGACGCCCTTGACCAGTTCCTTGTTGAGGTCGAAGGTGGCCACCTTGGCCTTGCTGCCCGCGTCGGCCACGGACTGGACCGCGGTGAGGGCGAACGGGGCGCCGAGGGTGACGACGGTGTCGATGGAGCTGTCCTGCTTCAGCTTGGCCGTGATCGTCGACCTCACGGACGGCATGTCGGTGCCGTTGACGTACAGCGTCTGCGTGTCGCCCTTGAACGTCTTCCTCACCCCGTCGCAGCGCTGGGTCAGTCCCACGTTGCCCTGCTCCTGGATCACACAGGCGATCCTCTTGGCGCCGGTGGTGTTCAGCTTCTTGCCAAGGGCCTCGCCCGCGACGTTCTCGTCCTGCCCGAAGAACTCCAGCAGACCGAGGTTCTTCCAGTCGCTCAGGCCCGAGTTGAGGCCGACGACCGGGATGCCGGCCCCTTCCGCCTTCGCGAGCACGTTCTTCATGGCGTCCGGCTTGGCCAGGGTGACCGCGATGCCGTCGACCTTCTGGTCGATCGCGTTCTGCACCAGGTTGGCCTGGTTGCCGGCGTTCGGGTCGGCCGAGTAGACGAGCTTGACGTTGTCCTTGGCCGCGGCGGCCTCGGCGCCCTTGCGGACGGTGTCCCAGAAGGTGTCGCCGGGTGCCTGGTGGGTGATCAGGGCGACCGTCATCCGGGGGGTGTCCGCCTTGCCGGCCGCGGCGTTCGCCGCGGCCTCCTCGGCCTTCTTGCCGCCATGGCTGCTCGCGCAGCCCGTGAGGGTCAGGGCCGCCGCGGCGGCCGCGGCCACCCACGGCGCCGGCCTGCGGGAGCGCGAGCGAGAAGAGCGGTCCATCTTTCCTTGCACCTCACTGTGCGACGGGGGAGGAACGCTGTTGCGTTGGGACGGGATCCAAGTCCGTGACGGGCCCACTGTCAATACTTTGTTAAGACATCATTTCACTCAAAGGTCCGAATGTAAGCACAAATCCGAGGTGCTCCTCGCGCGCACACCCCGTCTGCCCAGTACACCGCAGCCGACGCCGGACGGCACCGGCGTCGGCACCGACCCTGGTGACGATTACGTTTCGGGCAAGAGCCCACGGGGTGCTACGCGCCTATTGACGGGTGCGCGGGCGGCGGGCTGTCATTACGCCCATCATGTTCGGTCGAGTTGGTTTCTGAGCGGTTTCGATGACCTTGCCCTGATCAGCTCATCCCCTGGCCGAACCCTGATTCCTCAGGAGCCGCCATGCGCCCCTCCCCGTCCGGTCGGTCCGCCCTCGCTCCCAGCCGCCGTTCACTGCTGCGCACGGCGGGCGGCGCCGCCCTGCTCGCCGGTGCCGGGACACCCCTGTTGACCGCCTGCGGCGGCAGCGGTTCCTCGGCCGACCCCAAGACCGTCACCCTCGGCTCCAACGCCTCGGACGCGGTACCGAAGAAGGCCTTCGAGAGCGTCTACGCGGCCTTCGGCAAGCGGTCCGGCATCCGCGTCGCCGTCAACACCAAGGACCACAACACCTTCCAGGAGCAGATCAACTCGTATCTGCAGGGCACACCGGACGACGTGTTCAACTGGTTCGCCGGCTACCGCATGCAGTTCTTCGCGGCGAAGAAGCTGGCCACACCGCTCGACGACGTATGGACCGGGATCGGGGACGCCTTCCCCGAGGCGATGAGGAAACTCAGCAAGGGCGAGGACGGCAAGTACTACTTCGTGCCGATGACGACGTACCCCTGGGCGGTCTTCTACCGCAGGAGCGTCTTCCGGCAGTACGGCTACGAAGTACCCACCACCTGGGACGACTTCGTGGCGCTGCTGAAGCGGATGAAGAAGGACGGCCTGGTCCCGCTCGCCTTCGGCGACAAGGACGCCTGGCCGGCGATGGGCACCTTCGACCAGATCGACTTCCGCCTCAACGGCTACGACTTCCACGTCGGGCTGATGGCGGGCAAGGCCTCCTGGACCGACGCCCGGGTGAAGGCCGTCTTCGACCACTGGGCCGAGATCCTCCCCTACCACCAGGACGGATTCATGGGCCGTACCTGGGAGGACGCGGCACAGACACTGGTGGCGAAGAAGGCGGGCCTGTACCTCCTCGGCTCCTTCGTGGCCCAGCAGTTCACCGACAAGGCCGACCTGGACGACCTGGACTTCTTCGCCTTCCCTCAGATCGACCCGGCGCACGGCCAGGAGACGGTCGAGGCGCCGACCGACGGCTTCATGATGAGCAGGTCACCGAAGAACCACGCGGGTGCCGTGAAGCTGCTGGAGTACCTCGGCAGCCCGGCGGCCGAGGCGCTCTACCTCAGAACCGACCCGAGCGTGGTCGCCGCCTCGAACAAGGCCGACACCTCCGCCTACTCGCCCCTGCAGAAGAAGGCGTTCGAGATGATCGGCGCCGCCAAGAACCTCACCCAGTTCATGGACCGCGACAGTCGCCCCGACTTCACCTCCACCGTGATGCAGCCCGGACTGCAGAAGTTCCTCCAGAACCCAAAGGGTGTGGACGGCCTGCTGTCGTCGATCGAACGCCAGAAGAAGACCATCTTCGCGTCCTCGTGAGCGGCGCCGTGACCACCGACACGACGACCAAGAGCCCGGGGCCGGCCGCCACGCCGCCCCCGGGCGCCGCGCCCCGGAAGAGGCGGGTCACACAGGGCCACCGCCGGCTGCTGACCCGTCGCGACCGCCTCACGCTCGCCGTGATGGCGGGTCTGCCCACCCTCCTGCACGTGGCCCTGGTCTGGGTCACCGCCATTGCCTCGGTCCTACTCGCCTTCACCACCTGGGACGGCATCGGCTTCGACTCGATCCGTTGGGTGGGCCTGGACAACTTCCGCCAACTCTTCGCCGACAACCCGCAGTTCTGGCCCGCCGTCCAGCACAACATCATCTGGTTCGTCGTACTGATCCTCGTCCCGACGCCCTTCGGCCTGTTCCTGGCCTTGCAGCTGGACAAGCGGATCCGGCTCAGCCGGGTCTACCAGACCGCGTTCTTCCTGCCGGTCGTCATCTCGATGGCCTGCATCGGATTCGTCTGGCAGCTCGTCTACAACCCGGACACGGGCCTGATCAACAGCATCCTCGGCGCCAACAGGCCGGGGCACTACATCGACTGGATCGGCGATCCCGACCTGAACCTGTGGGCCGTCCTCGTCGCCGCGTCCTGGCGGCACACCGGCTACATGATGATCCTGTACCTGGCCGGCCTGAAGAGCGTCGACCCCTCGCTGCGGGAGGCGTCCGCGCTGGACGGCGCCGACGAGTGGCAGTCGTTCAGACACGTCGTCTTCCCCACCCTGCGGCCGACCAACACGGTCGTCCTCGTCGTCACCGTCATCGAGGCACTGCGCGCCTTCGACCTGGTCTTCGTCTTCAACAAGGGCGCCCAGGGCACCGAGTTGCTGTCGATCCTGGTCACCGACAACATCATCGGCGAGTCCAGCCGCATCGGTTACGGCTCCGCCATCGCCGTCGTCCTGCTGGTGATCTCCCTCGCCGTGATCATCCCGTATCTGATCGCGGCCTTCCGGAAGGAGCGGCGCGCATGAGCGGCACCACCACCGCCCCGCCGAAGCGGCGCGCCCCGGTCCGCCCCGCGCGCGTCCTGCTGCACGTCTTCCTCTCCGGCACCGCCCTGGCCTGGCTCGCGCCGCTGCTGTGGGCGGTCTTCTCCGCCCTGCGCCCGTACGGCGAGACGAGCGACAAGGGCTACGTCTCCTGGCCGGACACGCTGAACCTGGACAACTTCACGCATGCGTTCCAGCAGTCGGACATGGCGCACTACTTCGGCAACACGCTGATCATCGCGGTCCCCGCCGTACTCCTCACCCTCTTCCTGTCGTCGATGGTGGCCTTCTACGTCAGCCGCTTCGACTTCCGCCTCAACCTCGCCCTGCTGCTGGTGTTCACGGCCGGCAACCTGCTGCCGCAGCAGGTCGTCATCACGCCGCTGTACCGGCTGTACCTGCTCACCGACCTGCCGGGCGTCACGGCGAGCGGCAAGCTGTACGACTCCGCGCTCGGCCTGGTCCTCATCCACGTCGCGTTCCAGTCGGGATTCTGCGCGTTCGTGCTGAGCAACTACATGCGCTCGCTGCCGCACGAGCTGACCGAGGCGGCACTGGTCGACGGCGCCTCGGTGTGGCGGGTGTACTGGCAGATCACCCTGCCGCTGTGCAAGCCGGCGATGGCGGCCCTCGCCACCCTGCTGTCGATCTGGATCTACAACGACTTCTTCTGGGCGCTGGTGCTGATCTCGACCGGCGAGAACATGCCGATCACCTCGGCGCTGAACAACCTCTCCGGCCAGTACTTCACCGACCCCAATCTGGTCGCCGCGGGCTCCCTGCTGACGGCGATCCCGACCCTGGTCGTCTACTTCGTGCTCCAGCGTCAGTTCGTCAGCGGGCTGACCCTGGGCTCCGCCAAGGGCTGAGCACCAAGTCCGTTCTGTCGCCCGGCAGTTGACCGGCGCATGGCCCTTGCGGTGTCGTCCCACCCCTGGTGGGATGCGCGGCAGCACGAACGACGTCGGCCCGGAGGTGTCCTGTGCTGCGAGCGATCCTGACGGCGGGCGCGGTCATCGCCGCGCTCCTCGCCCCGGACACCGCCCACGCCGCGGAGTCCGGGCAGGGCATACCCCGGCTGACCGACGGGCACGGGCGGGTGCTCACCCTGCGCGGCTGGAACATCGAGGACAAGACGCACCGGGGTGCGGCGGCGCTGTCCGAGATCACCGAGCGCCACTTCCGCGACCTGCGGGCCCAGGGCTTCGACTTCGCCCGGCTCCTGGTCTTCTGGGACGACCTGGAGCCCCGGCCGGGACACTACAGCCAGGCCTACCTGGGCAAGATCGAGCGGATCCTGGACTGGGCCGAGCGCTACGGCGTCAAGGTCCTGATCGACGCCCACCAGGACGTCTTCGGGCCCGCCTTCGGCCACCGCGGCATACCCGCGTGGGCGACCAGGACCGACGGACTGCCGTTCACCGCGCACCCGGACGACTGGTTCGCCGAGTACTTCGAGCCCGCCGTGGAGCGCGCCTTCACCCACCTCTACGACGACCCGGACCTGCGCCGCGCCCAGGTCCGGATGTGGCGGACGCTGGCCGCCCGCTTCGCCCACCACCCGGCCGTGTTCGGCTACGACCTGATCAACGAGCCCATGGGCGAGCCGCGCCCCGGCGAGGACCGGGCGACGGCCGCCCGGCGGATCGAACGCGATCAGCTGACGCCGATGTACAACCGCCTGGCGGACGCGGTCCGTTCGGCCGACCGGGACGCCTGGGTGTTCGTCGAGCCGACGCCGGTCGTGGGCGAGGGCGTACCGACCGGCCTCGGGCGCGTCCACGGCCCCCGGATCGTGTACGCGCCGCATTTCTACGACACCGCCATGGAGGCGGGCGCGGACTACGATCCCGGGGCCGGCTGGATCGAGGCGTACGAGCGGGCCGTCACCGAGTACCCGAGGCGGTACGGGGTCCCGGTGGTGGTCGGTGAGTGGGGGCCGCCCGACAGCACGCTGCCCCACATGGGCCGCTTCTACCGTGACGCGATGGCCTCGCTCGGCCGCTACGCCTCCGGCTGGGCGGGGTATGTGTGGTGCTACGGCGGTGGATACTGCGCGGTCGACGACACCGGCGCATTCCGGCCGCACAAGGAGCTGACCGCCGAGCCCTACGCCGAGCGCGTCGCGGGCACGCTCCGCTCCGCCGGGTTCGACGCGGATCGGGGCGTGTACCGGCTTCGGTTCCGCTCGGCGCCGCACCACCGGTCGGTGAGCGTGCTCTCCCTGCCGGCCGGCACCTGGCACGTCACGGCCCGGGGCGGCGCGACGGTGGTCCGCGAGTGCGCCGGCCGGGCACTGCTGCGGGCCGCACCGGACCGCACGGTGACCGTCACCGTCACCCGGGTCCGACCCGACCGGCCGGGGAGCCGCCCCTCGTCGGCGGCTGACCGCGAGGGCCGCTCCCCGTCAGCACGGGGTGCGGTCGCGGTGCGGCGAGCGGGCCCAGGGCCTCGGTGAGCCGGAGGACGGCGGCCGCGGCGCCCCTCCAGAGAGCCCAGCGCGGTCAGCAGCCACTGTCTGCGGTGGCCGGGCAACGGCTCGCCAAGCGCCCAGCGCAACAGGGGAAGGGCCTCCCCGACCCGACCCTCCCGGACGGCTCCCGGCCAGGACCCGGACGATTGCCTCGGATTCGTTGTCGACCGCACCGGAGCAGCGGTGCGACGCGACTGGGACCGCGTGCTGTACGGCCCCGGGCACCCGTGCCGGCGTGGCCCGACACCCTGGGCATCGCGCCTGCCCAGCCCGAACTCGCCGATGCGGACTCCAACGGAAGACCGTACCCGCCGGGCGGGGCCAACTCGCCGGATCTGCTCTGAACGAGGGCGGCAACCAGCCCCTGGCTCAGTACTTCTCTGCCCCTGCTTTCCTGTCGACCTGTTGCTTCTCGGCGGTGACATGGCTGTTACGGCCTGTGAAGCCGCCCTGGCGGACGGCGCCTCCGCCCGAGGTCGGCGAGCCCCGACGGCCGGCTGTGGTGGGCGCCGCGGCGCGTAGCCTCGGGGCCAGTACCGCGCGCAGCGCCGGGGTCAGGCTGTGACGGATCTCGGACGGCGTGAGGGCGGCGGGGGTGGGGAGGGGGTTGAGGTAGCGGGTGTAGATGAGGCCGCCGAGGATCGTCACTACGGCCGTGGCGCGGGCGGTAGCGTCCCGGCCGCCGAGAAATTCAACGAGCCGGGCCAGCAGCTCGCGTTCCAGGTATTCGCGGATCACCTCGGCGGCTTCGTCGCCCTGGATGGTGAGCCGCTGGAAGCCGGCGTCCTCCCACAGGTCGGTCACCGCGTCGATCAGGCGGTCGGGGAGGGTGGCCGGATCGCCGCCGAGGACGTCGTCCACCGCCAACGCATTGGCGCACTGGAACTGCATCACGTCCGCGAACAGGCCCTTTTTCGAGCCGAAGTGGTACGCGATCAGCGCCGGGTCGACTCCGACGGCCCCCGCCACCGCGCGCAGGGTGGTGCTCCGGTAGCCGTGCTCCAGGAACAGTGAACGGGCCGCCGAGACGATCGACTCACGGGTCGGCGGGTTGCCGCGAGGGCGGCCTCGGGTGCGGGCGGGGGCAGGGACGGCGTTATTCATCAGCGTTGAGCCTGCGTTGAGCGAGCAGCACAGTCAAGGGCGTTCCCGCCACCACACGAAGGGATGACCCGACACCATGCGTATCGCAGTCTTCGGCGCCAACGGACCGACCGGCCGCCGCCTCACCGAGCAGGCCCTGGCCGCCGGCCACGAGGTCGTCGCCGTGACCCGCAGACCCGGCTCCCTGTCCGCGCGGCCCGGCCTTGCCGTGGCCGTCGCCGACGCCACCGACCCGGCGGCTGTCGACGCCGCGATCGACGGCACGGACGCCGTCCTCTCCGCGCTGGGCGCGCGCTTCAGCAAGGGGACCATCACCACGTACTCCGTGAGCGCCACCGTCATCACCGGGGCCATGGCCCGCCACGGCATCAAGCGGCTGCTCGCCGTCAGCTCCAGCATCGCCGACCCGAACTGGCGCCCTACCGGCGCGCATTTCTTCAACCATGTGCTCGACCCGCTGGTGAACCGACGTCTCGGCCGTACCCTCCACGAGGACATGCGCCGTATGGAGGCCGTGATCCGTCAGACGGGCCTCGACTGGACCTTCGTCCGGCCTTCGGGCCTGTTCGAGCACCCCGTCGTCACGGACTACCACACTGCCGAGACCAGCGCCGACGGCGTCTTCACCGCCCGTGCCGACCTCGCCGCGAGCATGCTGCGCGAAATGACGGAGCGGCGGTACGTCCGTACGGCCATGGGCGTCATCACCACGGCCGTGAAGCCGAACATCGCCAAGCTGATCTGGAACGAGGGCGTGAAGAAGAAGTGAGCCGCCCCACCTTCCAACTTTCGTCCGTCGCACGAGCGTTCCTCACTCTCCCGCACACGGCCACCCTCACCACCCTCCGTCCCGACGGCACTCCGCACGTCACCCCCGTCCGCTTCACCTTCGACGCGACCACCGGCCTGGTCCGGGTGACCACCCGGGCGGGGGCCCGCAAGGCCCGGAACGTGAAGGCGGCCGGCCCGGCGGCCCGTGTAGCGCTCTGTCAGGCGGACGGCTTCCGCTGGATCACACTCGAAGGCCGGGCCGCCGTCACCGATGCCCCCGCTCACCTGGCCGAGGCGGTCCGCCGCTATACCGTCCGCTACCGCGCGGACCCGCCCACCCCCCTGGACCTGGTCGTCGTCGAGATCGCCGTCGACCGCGTCCTGAACCTCAACCTCTGAATGCCCCGTATCGAAAGCGAAGTGACACCGCCATGCCCACCCTCCCCGTCCTCGATTCCACCCTCTATTACCGCGAGTCCGGCGACCCCGACGGGCTGCCCTTCGTCTTCCTTCACGGCAACCCCACCTCCTCCCACCTGTGGCGGAACGTCCTGCCGGGGGTGGCCGCGCCCGGCCGCCGCCTTCTGGCCCCCGACCTCATCGGCATGGGTGAGTCCGGCAAGCCCGACCTCGCCTACTCCTTCGACGACCACGCCCGCTACCTCGACGCGTGGTTCGACACCCTCGGCCTTACCGACGCCGTCCTCGTCGGCCATGACTGGGGCGGCGCGCTCGCTTTCGACCGCGCCGCCCGCCTCCCGGGCACCGTCCGCGGCCTCGCCTTCACGGAGACCATCATCAAGCCGCTGGTCGGCGACGAATTCCCCGAAGCCGGGCGGAAGTTGTTCGCTCTCCTACGCACCCCGGGGGTAGGCGAGGAGATGATCCTGGAGAAGTCGCTGTTCATCGAGGGGCTCCCGGACACACTCGCCACCCCGCTCGACCCTGCCGACCTGGAGGTCTACCGCCACCCCTTCCCGACCCCGCACAGCCGCCGCCCGGTACTGGCGTGGACGCGCATGATGCCGCTGGACGCCGAGCCCGCCGACGTCGTGGGCCGCATCGAGCGGTACGACGCCTGGCTGGCCGCCAGCCCCGAAGTCCCCAAACTGCTCGCCGCGTTCGAGCCGGGACCGGGCTCGATGACCGACCAGGGGACCGTGGCCTGGTGCGAGGAGAACATCGCGTGCCTGGAGGTCTCCCGCCACGGCCTGGCCGGCCACCACTCCCCGGAGGACCGCCCCGAGGAGCTGGCCTCGGCGATCAACGACTGGGCAGACCGTCACGGGCTGGCACGCCCGTAGGCATCCTGGATCACGGCGGTGCCGATCCGCGCCCCTCGACCCCATCCCGGACCTGTGCGAACTACGCGCCGGCGTCGTCCTCCACCAGTTCGAAGCCTCCACGCAGCGCACCTTGACCGCGTCAAGGTGCGCTACAGCCCCTTCAAAATGCACTGGTCCTCAAGCGGTCCCCAAGAATGATCAAGGGGCCGCTTCAGATCTCCTCTGAAGCGGCCCCTGACCTGCGACTTCGAAAAGTCGGGACGACAGGATTTGAACCTGCGACCCCTTGACCCCCAGTCAAGTGCGCTACCAAGCTGCGCCACGTCCCGATGCGCTCACTCACGGTGACCCGCGTGATCGCGCGAACAGCACTTTACCCCACCCGCGGGGGTGCGCCGAAAGCACCCGGGCGGCGCGGGGGACAATCGGCCGTATGACGATCGCAGGCGCGGGCGACGGCCGGGGCGGGGACACCGACGGCCGGGACCGGGACGTGGACGGACGGGCCCGCAGTACGCGCCCCCGGGACGGGCTCGGCCGGCCGCTGCCCCACGGCGTCGAGGGCGTCCCGCGGCAGCCCGAGGGTGTCGTACGGACGCCCTCGGAGACGGTCGCCGAGGCGCAGGCGCTGCTGGACGCCGGGAAGCCGTTCCACGCGCACGAGGTGTTCGAGGACGCCTGGAAGTCGGGCCCCGAGGACGAGCGCGCGCTGTGGCGGGGGCTGGCCCAGCTGGCGGTGGGACTCACACATGCGGCGCGGGGCAACGCGGTCGGCGGTGCCCGGCTGCTGCGGCGGGGAGCGGGCGGGGTCGAGGAGTGGGCGGCCCGGCGGGGCGCGGACCGGCCCCACGGGATGGATCTGCCCGGGCTGGCCGGCTGGGCACGCGAGCTGGCCGGGCGCGTGGATCGGGGGGCGGGTCCGGTGGACGCGCGCGCCGAGGCACCCCGGCTGACAGGGCACGCGTCCGGATGACGCCCGCCGGGGCGCGCCCGCGGCCGGCGGGAGATGCGGAGCCGGTCGCCGGGCCGCCGGGGGCGTGCGGCAGACTCGGGGCGTGCGAAAGATTCATGTCATCGGTATCGGTGCGGGCGACCCCGACCAGCTGACCCTCCAGGCGGTCCGGGCGCTGCGGAACACGGACGTGTTCTTCCTGCTCGACAAGGGTGAGGTGAAGAGCGATCTGACCGGGCTGCGCCGGGACATCCTGGACGCGCATCTGCCCGAGGGTTCCTATCGGGTGGTGGAGGCCCGGGACCCCGAACGCGACCGGCGGACGAGCGGGGCGGCGTACCCCTCGGCCGTCGAGGACTGGCGCAGCGCGCGCGCCGGGATCTACGAGCGGCTGATCGGCGAGGAGCTGGGCGAGGACGGCACCGGCGCCTTCCTGGTGTGGGGGGACCCGGCGCTCTACGACAGCACGCTCGGCATCCTCCAGGAGATCCTGGAGCGCGGCACGGTGGTGTTCGACTACGACGTGGTGCCCGGCATCAGCAGCGTCTCCGCGCTGGCCGCACGGCACCGCACGGGCCTGAACCGGGTGGCGCGCCCGGTGCAGATCACCACGGGCCGGCGGCTGGCCGAGGGCTTCCCGGACGGAGTGGAGGACGTGGTCGTGATGCTGGACGCCCAGCAGACGTTCACGCGCTACGCGGACCAGGACATCGACATCTACTGGGGGGCGTATATCGGCACCCCGGACGAGATCCTGGACTCCGGTCCGATCGCCGAGGCGGCACCGCGCATCGAGCGGCTTCGGGAGGAGGCGCGCGAACGCAAGGGCTGGATCATGGACACGTATCTGTTGCGCAGGAACCCCGGCGGAAGCTGAGGTCCGCGGTGGCGCCGGCCGGCGCTACCGCAGCAGCAGCTGTACGCCGCCCACGACCGTCGCGGCGATCACGAGCCGTTCGAAGAGCCGCTGGTCGATCCGGTGCACCGCCCACTTGCCGAACAGTGCCCCGGGCACGACGAACACCACGAGCGCGGCGTCCAGGAGCAGGGAGTGGCCGTCGATCAGGCCGAGCCCGGCGCTGAAGGGCACCTTGGACACGTTGACGACGAGGAAGAAGAAGGCGGACGTGCCGAGGAAGCCGAGCTTGCGGAAGCCGGCGGAGAGCAGGTACATCGACATCACCGGGCCGCCCGCGTTCGCGACCATGGTCGTGAAGCCGCCCAGGACGCCGTACGAGCGGGCCTTCATCCGGCCGGCCCGGGTGGTCACCGCGTCCGGTTCGTCCGCCGCCTCGGCCCGGCGCCGCCGCCACAGCGTGACGCCGGCCATCAGCAGCAGGATCGCCCCGATCGAGGTCCGTACGATCCCGTCGTCGGCCCACACCAGGAACAGCGTGCCGGCCACCACTCCCGCCGCGACGGCCGGGAACAGCCGCCACAGCGTGGGCCAGTGGGCGTGCCGCCGGTAGGTGAGGACGGCGAGTACGTCGCCGGCGATCAGGAGGGGCAGCAGGACGCCGGTGGAGGCGCGGGCGGGCAGGACCGCCGCGAAGATCGCGAGGCTGACCGTGTTGGCCCCGCTCACGGCGGTCTTGGAGAAGCCGACGAGCAGGGCCGCGGCGGCGAGCGCGGCGAACTCCCAGCCGGATATGTGCCAGAGCGTCATCGTGTTCATGCGGAGGCCGATGCTATGCGCACGCATCGGCCCGCGCGGCACCGTCTCGCCGTTCGGTCCGTCGGGGCCTCTCGGTCACGGGCGGCCGGTGTAGCGCGTCCGCAACTCCCGCTTGAGCACCTTCATGCTCGGTCCGAGCGGCAGCGTGTCGGTGAACTCCACGCGCCGCGGGTACTTGTGCCTGCCCAGGTGCTCCTTGGACCACTCGGTGAGGGCGGCGGCGTCGGGGGCGGCGCCCTGCGCGGGTACGACGACCGCGCACACCTCCTCGCCGTGCAGTTCGTCAGGCAGGCCGATGACGGCGACCTGGGCGATGCCCGGGTGGCGCATCAGGACCTCCTCGACCTCCCTCGGGTACACGTTGTAGCCGCCCCGGATGATGACGTCCTTCTTGCGGTCGACGATCCGCAGGAACCCGTCGTCGTCCTTGGTGCCGAGGTCACCGGTGCGGAACCAGCCGTCCACCAGCGCCTCGGCGGTGGCCTCGGGGCGGCCGAGATAGCCGGAGAAGACGTTGTGGCCGCGGATGACGACCTCGCCCACCTCACCGGCCGGCAGCAGTTCGACGCGCCCCTCGACCTCGGCGCGGGCGATCTCCACGTCGATGCCCCACAGCGGGTGGCCGATGGTGCCGGCCCTGGTGCCGAAGACGGGCTGGTTGACGGTGGCCGTCGGCGAGGTCTCCGACAGCCCGTACCCCTCGTGGATCTTCGCCCCGAACGCGGCCTCGAACCGCTCCAGCACGGCGACGGGGAGCGAGGCCCCGCCCGAGACGCACACCCGCAGCTCGGGCAGCGCGGCGGCGTCGGCGGCCGCCGCGGCGAGGGCGACGAACATGGTCGGCACGCCGTGGAAGGTGTTCACGCCCTCCTCGACCATCAGCTCGATGGCGCGGGCCGCGTCGAAGCGGGGCAGCAGGACGAGCGTGGCGCCCGCCCGCCAGGTGGAGTTGAGGGAGACGGTCTGGCCGAAGGCGTGGAACAGCGGCAGCGCGCCGAGGGCGATGTCGTCGGCGCGGATGTCGTTGGCGTCGAAGGCGTTGACGGTCGCGTTCATCACCAGGTTGAAGTGGCTGAGCACGGCGCCCTTGGGGACGCCGGTCGTGCCGCTGGTGTAGAAGATCACGGCGGGGTCGTCGGCGGCCCGGGTGACGTAGGAGGCGAGCGGCTCGGCGTCGGCCGCGAGCTTGTCGAACTCCTCGCCGAGGACGACGACTCGGGCCCCGGCGGCGGCAGCGGCGGCCCGGCCGGTCTCCGCCTGGGCGGGGTGTGCGAGCAGCAGCGTGGCACCGCTGTCCCGGAGGACGTGTTCGACCTCCTCGGCCGACAGCAGCAGGTGCACGGGGACCACGACCGCGCCGGTCGCGGCGATCGCGTAGTAGGCGACCGGGAACTCGGCGGTGTTGGGGGCCATGAGGGCGACCCGGTCGCCGGGCCGTACGCCGAGGCCGGTGAGCGCCCCCGCCCGGGCGAGCGCCGCGCGCCACACCTGGGCGAAGGAGAGCCGCAGTTCGCCTTCGACGAGGGCCGTCTTGTCGGGGCGGCGCCGGGCGTTCTCGGCGAGGATGGCGGCGACGGACAGGGTTGCCATGGAGTGGTGCTCCGTTTCCTTGCTGCGGCTCGTGTACCGAATCCCCTGTCGGGGAGCCCCCGTTGCTGGTTGCCGGGTGGCTCGTCAGGGCCTCTCGACCAGCAGCGCGCTGCCCTGGCCCACGCCCACGCACATGGTGGCCAGGCCCCGTGCCGCGCCCGTGCGGCGCATGCGGTGCAGCAGCGTGGTGAGGATGCGGGCGCCGGAGCAGCCGAGGGGGTGGCCCAGCGCGATGGCTCCGCCGGTGGGGTTCACCAGGTCGGGGTCGATGCCGAGCTGGTCGACGCAGGCGAGCGCCTGTGCGGCGAACGCCTCGTTGAACTCGGCCTCTTGGAGGTCGTCGATCCCCCAGCCGGCCCGGGCGAGGGCCTTGCGGGTGGCGGGTACCGGGCCGATGCCCATCACGTCGGGGTGGACGCCGGCCGAGGCGCCGGCGACATAGCGGCCCAGTGACTCCAGCCCCAGCTCGTGCAGGGCCTCCTCGCCGACCAGCAGCAGACCGGCCGCGCCGTCGTTCATCGGCGAGGCGTTGCCCGCGGTGACCGTGCCACCCGGGCGGAAGACCGGCTTGAGCCGGGACAGCTTCTCCAGCGAGGTGTCCTCGCGGACGCACTCGTCCTGCCGGACCACGATGCCGTCCGGGCGCTCGACGGGCAGGAGTTCGTCGTCGAAGTGGCCGTCCTTGCGGGCGGCGGCGGCGCGTTGATGGCTGCGCAGGGCGAACTCGTCCTGGCGCTCCCGGGAGACGCCGTAGCGCCCGGCGACCTCTTCGGCGGTCTCGCCCATGGAGAGCAGGCCGTGCAGGTCCTTCATGGCGGGGTTGACCAGCCGCCAGCCGAGCCGGGTGTCGTACGTCTCGATGCGCGGCGGCAGTGCCTCGTCGGGGCGGGGCAGGACGAAGGGGGCGCGGCTCATCGACTCGGAGCCGCCCGCGATCACGATGTCGGCCTCGCCCGCGGCGATCGTCCGCGCGGCGGCGGTGACCGCTTCCAGACCGGAGGCGCACAGCCGGTTCACCGTGGCGCCGGGCACCGACTCGGGTAGCCCGGCGAGCAGGGCGGCCATGCGGGCGACGTTGCGGTTGTCCTCGCCGGCCTGGTTGGCCGCGCCCCAGTAGACGTCGTCGATCCGGGCGGGGTCGAGGGCGGGGACGTCGGCGACCAGACGGCGGATCACGGTGGCCGCCAGGTCGTCGGGCCGGACGGCGGACAGGGCGCCGCGCAACTTGCCGATGGGGGTGCGGCGGGCGGCCGCGAAGTGGACGGGACGCACGGCTGGGACTCCTGACCTACGACGCTGTGGATCAGCTGAGCACCGCGTTCGGCGGTGCTCGACGAGAAGATTAATTAGCACTGCTAGTTTTGGACTATAGACCGTGGACCGGCCCGCTGGGAAGATCCTCCCGAACCTCGACAGCGCAGTTGGAGGAGACATGCCCCACGTCCGCGAGCACGTCGTCGGCGGCACCCTCGGCACGGTCGCCGTGCGCGAGTGGCCGCACCCGGCCCCCCGCTACCTCGCCCTCCTCGTGCACGGCTACGGCGAGCACGCGGGCCGCTACGAGGAGCCGGCCGCCGTGCTCACCGGCCACGGCGCAGCGGTGTACGCGCCCGACCACATGGGACACGGCAGGTCGGCCGGCGAACGGGTGGTGATCGAGGACTTCGAGGACGTGGTCACCGATGTGCACGCGGTGGCCGACCTGGCCCGGGCCGCCCACCCCGGCCTGCCGCTGGTGCTGGTCGGCCACTCCATGGGCGGACTGATCGCGGCCCGCTACGCCCAGCGGTACGGCCCGGAACTGAGCGCCCTGGTGCTGTCCGGTCCGGTGATCGGCTCGTGGGAGCTGCCGGTACGGCTGCTGGCCCTCGACGAGATCCCGGACACCCCCGTCAGCCCGTCCTCGCTCTCCCGCGACCCGGCCGTGGGCGCCGCGTACGCCGCCGACCCGCTGGTCTGGCACGGCCCGATGAAGCGGCCGACGCTCCAGGCGTTCGTCCGCACCCTGGAGACCGTCGAGCGGTGCGGTGACGTGGGCCCGCTGCCCCTGTTGTGGCTGCACGGGGAGGACGACCGGCTGGTGCCGCTGGCGGGGAGCCGGCCCGGGGTGGAGCGGCTCGCCGGGGGACGGCTGACCGAGCGGATCTTCCCGGGCGCCCGGCACGAGGTGTTCCACGAGACGGACCGCGAGCGGGTTCTCGCCGAGCTGGTCCGCTTCCTGGACCATGTCCCCGCGCTGGCGCCGCCGCGCTGATCCACGGCGCGCCCACCCGGCGGCGCCCGACCCTCCCCTCGGCGCCCCGCGTCCGGTACGGCGCCGCTGAGCAGGCCTGTTTGCGCCGCGCCGACGTGGGGCACCCGCCCTTTCGGACATGACCGCAGACCACGGACGAAAGGGGACGCGCGCACCATGACCGTGATCAAGAGCACGCTGCCCGAGAAGGCCCTCGGCATCACCGGAACGGCCCTGCAGGACACCCTGGTGGACCTGCTCGGCCTGTCGCTGGTCGGCAAGCAGGCGCACTGGAACATCGTCGGGCCGCGCTTCCGGTCGATCCACCTCCAGCTGGACGAGGTGGTGGCGGCGGCCCGCGCCCACTCGGACACGGTCGCCGAACGCGCCGCCGCGCTGGGCGTGTCTCCGGACGGCCGCCCGGAGACGATCGCCTCGACCTTCGCGCTGCCCGGCACCAAGGACGGCTGGCTGCGTGACACCGAGGTGGTGGAGCTGATGGTGTCGACGCTTCACACGGCGGTGACGCGGCTGCGCGAGCGGATCGAGGCCACGGAGAAGGCGGACCCGGTCACCCAGGACCTGCTGATCTCCATCACGGCCGACCTGGAGAAGCAGCGCTGGATGTTCGAGGCCGAGAACCAGACGCGCGACGCCGGCTGACCACCGTACGGACGGAAAGGAGACACCCATGGCCGACGCCCTCGAACTCGACACGCTGTGGGAGGACTTCCACCGCGCGGTGAACATGACCTCCGCGGAACTGGCGGCCTGGCTCCGGGTCCAGGACGCCACCGAGGAGGCCGAGGCCCTGCCCGACCAGGCGGGTTCGCCGACCGGGCAGCACGTCCTCGCGATCCTCCAGAAGCGGCGCACCGACCTCACCGACGACGACATCCGGGTGATGTACGAGGTCGTCGACACGGTGGAAGACCTCGCGGACCCGGAGAACGAACCCGAGCGCGAGACGACGCCGCAGGACACCCACCGCCGGCACCGGCTGATGACGCTGGGCCACGACCCGCTCAAGCCGTAGTGCGGCCGTGACCCGTGACGAACGTGTCGTGCGCGAGCTGGTGTCCGAGCACGGGCGGACGTACGCGGAGGAGGCGGGCATCCTCCTGAAGGACACCCCGCAGCCGCTGTACCGGCTGCTCGTGCTCTCCCTGCTGCTGAGCGCCCGGATCCGGGCCTCCGTCGCGGTGGCCGCCGCCCGGGCCCTGCACGAGGACCATCTCGACAGCCCGCGCCGCATGGCCGACGCCGACTGGCAGCGGCGGGTGGACGCGCTGGGCCGCGGCGGCTACCGCCGCTACGACGAACGCACGGCCACCCAACTCGGCGACGGCGCCCGGCTGTTGCTGGAACGCTGGGGCGGCGACCTGCGGCGGCTGCACGCGCAGGCTGATGGCGACACCGGTGAACTCGGCCGCCTGCTGCGGGAGCAGCCCGGTATCGGCCCGGCCGGCGCCGACATCTTCCTGCGCGAGGCGCAACGCGTCTGGCCGGACATCGCCCCCTGTCTGGACGCCAAGGCGCTGTCCGGGGCGGAGCGGCTGGGCCTGCCGAAGAATCCGGAGCGGCTGACCGAGCTGGCCGGGGACGCCGAACCGGCCGTGCTGGCCGCCGCGTTGGTGCGGTCCGCACTGGACAAGGAGGTGGCCGAAGACTGCCTCCGCCGCGCCGCGTGATCGTGCCGGACCGCTGCTCGCACGCCCCGCAATGACGCCCGGGACCGGCCGAGCGGAGAAACGGGCGCGTGTCGGGGACCCACGCGAGCGCGCTACCGCTCGGCACCCCGGGGGCGTGACCCGGTACGCGCAGGCCGACGCCCACGATCCGCGGCGGGCGGCGTGACCCTGGTAGCCCGCACCCACGCCGAGGTGGGCACGTTCTTCCACCCTGACCCCCGTGCCGTCCAGGCCGGCGGAACGTCCCGAAGGCGCCCCGAACCGCCCATGGTGCGCGTTTCCCGGGACAGCGCGATCACCGGGCGGCACAATGACGACGTGGCACCGCACGCGAGAGGGACGGCGACGTGACCGAAGGGCGACCCGTGACGGCCGGCGCGGCCCGGCTGAACACGTCCGTGGCGCACAACGCCCGGGTGTGGAACTACTGGATCGGCGGCAAGGACCACTACGAGGTCGACCAGCGGGTCGGCGAGCATGTCGCGGGGATGTTCCCGGTGATCCGGGCGGTGGCCCGCGCGGACCGGGAGTTCCTGGCGCGTGCGGTCGCCTTCCTGGCCGGCGAACGCGGGATCCGGCAGTTCCTCGACATCGGCACCGGCCTGCCCACCGTGGAGAACACCCATGAGATCGCGCAGCGGATCGCCCCCGAGTCGCGGGTCGTGTACGTCGACAACGACCCGATCGTGCTCGTGCACGCCCGTTCGCTGCTCACCAGCTCGCCCGAGGGCGTCACGGACTACCTCGACGCCGACGTGCGCGACCCGGACGCCATCGTGCGGGGGGCCGGCGCGACCCTGGACCTGGACCGACCGGTCGCGGTGATGCTGCTGGGCATCCTGAACTTCGTGCCGGACACCGGCGAGGCCCGCCGCGTCGTGCGGCGGCTGATGGCGGCGGTCCCCTCCGGCAGCCACCTCGTGCTCACCCATCCCACCCACGACCCCGACGTGGGCGGCGAGGGCAACGCCGCCGCGATGGAGTTCTGGAACGCCAACGCCACCCCGCCGATCACCGCCCGCGGCCGGACGGAGATCGCCGGGTTCCTCGACGGTCTCGACCTGGTCGAGCCCGGCCTGGTGCCGTGCTCGCAGTGGCGTGCGGAGCCGGCGGCCGCCGCGGTGCCGCAGTTCGGCGCGGTGGCCGTGAAACGCTGACCCCGCCCGCACGCGCCGCCGAGCCGTGAGGCCGCCGAGGAGGACGTATGACGACTTTCGCCGACCCCGTGCCCGGCGGGCGGCGCGGCGAGGTGCGCCGGGCCGCCACACTCGGCGCCGCCCTGGCCGCGCGGGGCGTACGCGGCATCGTCCTCGCCTACGTCGACACCGCCGGCGTCGGCCGGGTCAAGACGATCCCGACGGCCCGGCTGGAGGCCGCCGTGGCCTGGGGCGTGGGCATGTCCCCGGTGTTCGACACCTTCCTCGCCGACGACTCGATCGTCACCACCGACGTCCTCGGCTCCCCGGACGGCGACCTCAGGCTCTACCCCGATCTCGACCGGCTGGTGGCGCTGGCCGGACAGCCGGGCTGGGCGTGGGCACCGGTGGACCGGATCACCCAGGAGGGCGCCCCGCACCCCGGCTGCTCCCGCACCTTCCTGCGCCGGACGGTGACCGGCGCCGCCGAGCGGCACGGCCTCGCCTTCAAGGCCGCCGTCGAGATCGAGTGGGCGGTCGGGCTCGCCTCGGCACCCGCCGGGGAGTTCGTCCCGGCGGCCCGCGGACCGGCGTACGGCGCGATCCGGCAGATCGAGCTGAGCGACTACACCGCCGACCTGCTGGCCGCGTTCGCCGCGCAGGACGTGGACGTCGACCAGCTCCACCCCGAGTACGCGGCCGGTCAGTTCGAGGTCTCGGTGGGCGCGCTGGACCCGGTGGCGGCGGCCGACCGCAGCGTCCTGGTGCGCCAGACGATCCGGGCGGTGGCGCAGCGGCACGGCCTACGGGTGTCGTTCGCGCCCGCAGTGTCCGCCGAGAGCGTCGGCAACGGCGGCCATCTGCACCTGTCCTGCTGGCGCGGCGGAGCGAACCTGCACGCGGGCGGCGAGGGCCGGTACGGCATGACGGCGGACGCGGAGGCCTTCGCGGCCGGGGTGCTCGCCCACCTCCCCGCGCTGACGGCGGTCACCGCGCCCAGCCCGGCCAGTCATCTGCGGCTCAGGCCCTCCCGCTGGGCGGGCGTGTTCACCGGCTGGGGCCGCGAGACCCGCGAGGCGGCGCTGCGGATGATCACGGGCATGGCGGGCCGCCAGGAAAGGGACGCCAACATGGAGGTCAAACCGGTCGACCTGGCCGCCAACCCGTATCTGGCCCTCGGCTGTGTGATCGCCGCGGGTCTCGACGGCATCACGGCGTCCCGCACGCTGCCCGAGGAGATCACCGGCGACCCGGCCCGCTACGGCCCCGAGGAGGCGGCGGCCCTCGGCGTACGACGGCTGCCGCAGTCGCTGCCCCTCGCCGTGGCGGAGTTCCGGGCGGACCGGGTGCTGCGGGACGCGCTGGGGCCGGTCCTCGCGGACGCCGTGAGCGCCGTACGCCTCGGGGAGGCGGCCGCCGTGGCCGACCTCGACGACGCCCAGGTGGCGGCGGCCTACCGCTGGAAGTACTGAAGCGATGGCCGGCACCCGGGGACCGGTCCACGAGGCTCTCGCCGAGCTGCCTTTGGTGGACCACCACTGCCATGGCGCCGTGACGGCCGATCTCGCCGCCGACGCGTTCGAGTCCCTCATCACCGAGGGCGAGGCCTGGCCCGGCGTCTCGCCGTTCGACAGCCCGGTCGGCGTGGCCGTACGCCGCCACTGCGCGCCCCTGCTGGGCCTGCCCCGGCACGCGCCGCCGGCCGACTATCTGGCCCGCCGCTCGGCGCTCGGCTGGCAGGAGGTCAACCGCCGCTTCCTGACGGCGGCCGGCGCGGAGATGTTCTGCGTGGACACCGGCTACGCCCCGCGCCCGGTGACCACACCCGCCGAGCTGGCCCGCTCGGCCGGGTCCGCCGCCTGTGAGGTCGTACGGCTGGAGCAGCTGGCCGAGGCGGTGGCCGCGCGGGGGGTGGAGGCGGACGAGTACGCGGCCGAGTTCCGCCGGGCCGCGCACGAGGCCGTCCGCCGGCCGGGGGTGGTGGCCGTGAAGTCGATCGCCGCCTATCGCACCGGATTCGCCCTGGACCCCACGCCTCCCACGGACGCCGAGGTGACCGAGGCCGCCCGCGGGCTTGCACCGGGCGGCCGGCTCACCGACCCCGTCCTGGTGCGGCACCTGCTGTGGACCGCCGTCGACCTGGGTCTGCCCCTCCAGCTGCACACCGGCTTCGGCGACGCCGACGTACGGCTGCACCGCGCGGACCCGGCCCTGCTCACCGACTGGCTGCACCTGACGGCCGGCACCGTGCCGGTACTCCTGCTGCACTGCTGGCCCTACCACCGCCAGGCCGCCTATCTGGCCACGGTGTTCCCGCAGGTGTACCTGGACGTGGGGCTCGCCCTGCACTACACCGGCCCGGCCCGCTGCCGGGCGGTGCTGGAGGAGGCCCTGGAGATCACCCCGTTCCGCAAACTGCTGTACAGCTCGGACGCCTATGGTGTGGCCGAGTTCCACCACCTGGGCGCGCTGTCCTTCCGGCAGGGGCTCGCCGACCTGCTCCAGGCCCGGGTGGACGCCGACGAACTGAGCCTGGCCGACGCCCTGCGGATCGGAACCTGGACGGGCCGCGACAACGCCCGCCGACTGTACGGACCGCCCGTATCCGACGCAGCCCGTGAACCCAGCGGGCCACCCACCCGGAAAGTATGATCAAGCAATGTCTGACATCACCGAGACCACGCCCGGCTGGCTGACCACGGACGAACTGGAGATGGCCAGGGCCCGGATGCCGATCCTGTACGTCGAGGCCGTGCCCGTGCGCGTGGACGACAGCGGCGAAGTCACCAGTATCGGCCTGCTGTTGCGCATCGGCCCGGACGGCACGGTCAGCCGGACCCTGGTCTCCGGCCGCGTCCTGCACCACGAGCGGGTCCGCGACGCGCTGCTGCGCCACCTGGAGAAGGACCTCGGCCCGGTGGCCCTCCCCCGCGTCCCCGCCTCCCTCCAGCCCTTCACGGTCGCCGAGTACTTCCCCACCGCGGGGATCACGCCGTACCACGACCCGCGGCAACACGCGGTGTCCCTGGCCTACGTGGTGCCGGTGGCCGGTGACTGCCGTCCCCGGCAGGACGCGCTTGACCTGGTCTGGTTCACCCCGCAGGAGGCCGCCTCACTGGCCCTGCAGAGCGAGATGCCGGGCGGGCACGGGGTACTGCTGAAGCAGGCCCTGGCGCACGTCGGCGTGACCTACTGAACCGCGGCGGCGGTGGCTCGCGGCCCTGAGCGGCCCCGAGCCGCCGCCCCTCAGACCCGGACGCGCTCCTCGTCGCCGGGCGCCGTGCCGTCCACCGGTTCCAGGCCGCTGGTGCAGAAACCGCACCGGCGCGCCCTGGCGGGGACGGGGTTGAGGCACTGCGGGCAGTCACGCTTGTCCGCCTGGACGTCCTGGTGCGGTGCGAAGCGCTGGTGCAGCTTGTTGATGGGCAGCACGACGAGGAAGTACACGGCGCAGGAGACGAGCAGGAAGCTGATCGTCGCGTCGATGAAGCCTCCGTAGGGGAAGGACGTCCCGCCGACCGTGAAGGCCTTGTGGCTGAAGTCGCCCGTCGCTCCGGCGGCCAGGCCGACGATCGGCGTGAGGAACGCCTTCACGAATCCGCTGACGACGGCGGTGAACGCGGCACCGATCACGATGCCGACCGCCAGATCGACGACGTTCCCGCGCAGCACGAAGCTCCGGAACCCTCCCAGCAGATCCTTCACCAGCCCGCATCCCTTCCGCTCGGTACTTTCGCAGGTCGTGTTTCCTGTGCCGCGCGGTACATGCGTTCCTTCGCCGCTCTCGGACTTCCGCCGCGGCCCGGTCAGTGCGCGGCGCGGTAGCGGTGCTCGGGGCGTCCGGTGGCTCCGTAGCGCAGTTCGAGCCGGACCATGCCCTCCTTGACCAGGTAGGACAGATAGCGCTGGGCCGTGGCGCGGGAGACCCCCGTGCGTTCGGCGGCTTCCGCGGCCGACAGGGCGTCGCGCGCGGTGCGCAGGGTCTGGTGCAGGAGGGCGAGCGTCGGCGCGGAGTGGCCCTTGGCGGGGACGCGCGGCACGGCCGGCGGGCGGGCGGCGCTGAACAGGGCGTCCACATCGGCCTGTTCGGTCTCGGGGGCCGTGCCCAGGGCGTCCATACGGTGCTGGAGCTCGCGGTAGGCGCTGAGCCGCTCGGCGAGATCGGGTGCGCCGAAGGGCTTGACCAGGTAGCCGACGGCGCCGAGTTTCATCGCGGTGCGCACCGAGGTGATGTCCCGGTCGGCGGTGATCATGATGGCGTCGGGACGGTCGCCGCCCTCGTCTCCGCTCAGCCGGCGCAGCACGTCGAGTCCGCTGCCGTCCGGCAGGAAGACGTCGAGCAGCAGCAGGTCCGGGTGGAGGTCGCGTACCGCGTCCAGCGCCGCGACCACGGTCGCCGCCTGGCCGACCACCTCGAAGCCCTTGACGCGGGACGCGTAGTCGCAGTGGATGCGGCTGACCCGGAAGTCGTCGTCCACCACCAGGATCCGGATCACCAGCGGTCGCCTCCCGCGCCGGCGCCCCGCGCGCCGACCGGCACCGGCAGAGCCGTCGTGAACAGGGCGCCCCGCGCGGCCGGGGCGGTGTCGGGCACGGGCAGCGTCAGGGTGAAGACCGCGCCCGGCCCTTCGCCGACCGTGATCGTGCCGCCGTGCCGCTGCACCAGCCGGTGGACGAGGGCGAGTCCGAGGCCGCGCCGGGCGGTGCCCCGGTCCGGCCGGGTCGACCAGCCGTCCTCGAAGATCGACTCGGCGGAGCCCGGCGGGATGCCCGGCCCGGTGTCGGCCACCTCCACCCGCACCGCGTCGACGGCCTCGATCAGCGACAGCCGCACCTCGGGACCGCCGGGCCGCGCCGGTCCGGTCGCCGACGCGTCGATCGCGTTGTCGAGCAGGTTGCCGACGATGGTGAGCAGCCGGCGCAGGTGCGGCGGGTTCTCGCTCAGGGCGGAGTCGTCGCTGAGGACGATCCCCACCCCGCGTTCCGCGGCCACCGTGATCTTGGCGACGATCAGTCCCACGAGCAGCGGGTTGCCGATCCGTTCGCGCACCGACTCGGTCAGCGCCTGCTCGGCGCCGGCCGTCTCGACGGCGAACTCGTAGGCGGCGGCGTGGTCGCCGATGTCCAGCAGCCCGGCCACCGTGTGCATCCGGTTGGTGAACTCGTGCTGCTGGGCGCGCAGCGCGTCGGTCAGCCCGCGCACCGAGTCCAGTTCGCGCAGCAGCCCGATGAGCTCGGTGCGGTCGCGCACGGTGACCACGGCGCCCAGTTCACGGCCGTGCAGGGCCACCGGCATCCGGTTGACGACCAGGCAGTGGTCGTCGGTGAGCACGCTGATGTCGCTGCCGCTCAGGGTGCCGTCCAGGGCGCGGCGCAACCGTCCGTCCGCCAGCACCTCCTCCAGCGTGCTGCCGAGCGCGGTGCCGAGGCCGAGCAGGTCGCGTGCCTCGTCGTTGACGACCGTGATCCTGCCGTCGGGGTCGAAGGCGACGACCCCCTCACGGATGCCGTGCAGCATCGCCTCGCGGTCCTGCAACAGCCCGGCGATCTCCTCCAGTTCCAGCCCGAACGTCGTCCGCTTGAGCCGCCTGGCCAGCCAGAACGCGGCCGCCGAGCCGAGCGCGACGGCGATGGCGCTGTACAGGCCGAAGGTGGGCAGCTCGCGCCACAACTCGCCCAGCACATAGTGCTCGGGGATGCCCGCGGACACCTCGCCGACCAGCTTGCCGGTGGGCCCGTACAGCGGAGCCTTGCCGTTGGCGGAACGCCCGGTCGCGCCCTCGTCGGTGCCGACGTGGGGCCTGCCGTCCAGCACCACGATCGCATCGCCCGTCGGGTCGCCGATCAGCGCCGGGTGGGGGTGGGAGTGGCGGATACCGCGCAGGTCGAGCACGACGACGTACGACGCGCCCGACGCCTTGCGGATCCGTTCGGCCACGGTCTGCACCACGTCGCCGCCGCCCCCGTACTGCATGGCGTGCCGGATCTGCGGTTCGGCGGCGGTGTTCCGCGCGATGTCGAGCGCCCGCTGCTCGTAGGTACGGTCGATCTCGGCCCGCTGCGCGAAGGCGAACAGCACGAAACCGATCAGCCCGGTCAGCGCCAGGATGACCAGCTGGTTGGCCAGGATCCGTGCGGAGAGCCGCCCCTTCGCGCCACGGCCGACCAGCATACGGATGGGTTTCACCGGTGTCTCTCGCCTGTCGTACGGCTGCCGGGCCCGGCTCCTGTGCCGTACCCGTGGTGGCGTGATTGTGCCCCCGGCACCGGCCTTCTGCCCAGCCCCGGATCGCTGAGCAGAACGAGCAGAAGTCCGGCTAACACGGCTAACGCGGGATACGGACGAAACAGCGACGTAACACTCGGCCGCCTCTAGCGTCTGCCTTCCTCGACCCCCGAGGTTCGACCCCCGAGGTTAGGAAGGAGACGGCCCCAGATGCCTTCTCGAAGCGGCGCCCCGGTGAGTCCGGTCGCCGGGAAAGCCGGTCAGGACAGCGCGCGAGTCGAGATCTCCGGGCTCACCAAACGGTTTCTGACGCCGGCCGGCGAGGTGTTCACGGCGCTGCGGGATGTCTCGTTCACCGTGGAGCCCGGCCAGTTCTGCGCGGTGGTGGGCCCGACCGGATGCGGCAAGTCGACGACGCTGGGCATGGTGTCCGGGCTCGACCGCCCCAGCGAGGGCTCGGTCAGGGTCGGCGGCCGTGAGGTGGACGGCGTCACCGACGGCGTCAGCTTCATGTTCCAGGCCGACGCCCTGCTGCCGTGGAAGACCGTGCTCGGCAACGTCCTGATGGGCCCCGTCTTTCGCGGGGTGCCCAAGCGGCAGGCCCAGGACTCGGCGCGCGACTGGCTGCGCCGGGTGGGCCTCACGGGGTTCGAGGACCGCTATCCGCACCAGCTCTCCGGCGGTATGCGCAAGCGGGTGGCGATGGCCGCCGCGCTGATCAACGAACCCCGGATCCTGATCATGGACGAGCCGTTCGGTGCCCTGGACGTGCAGACCAAGGCGATCATGTCGACCGAACTGCTCGGCCTGTGGGAGCAGATCCGGCCGTCGGTCATCTTCATCACCCACGACCTCGACGAGGCCGTGGCGCTCGCCGACCGGGTCGTCGTCATGACGTCCAGTCCCGGGTCGGTCAAGGCGGTCTTCGACATCGACCTGCCGCGCCCGCGCGGCTCGGTCCAGGAGATCCGCTTCCAGCCCCGCTTCATCGAACTCCAGCACCGGATCTGGGACTCGCTGCGCGAGGAGGTGGAGCGCGCCTACGCACGCACCGCAGGAGGTACGGCATGAGCACGACGTCCGCTGTTTCCCCGGCGCCCGTCGAGGGCGACGCACAGCTCTCGGCCGGAGCTGCCGCCAAACGCGCTCGCCGGCGCCGCGTCGCCCTGGTGTGGGCGGGCCGGATCGGCCTCGCGGTCCTCGTCATCGGCGGCTGGCAGGCGTTCACCACCTGGGGGATCGTCGACCCGTTCTTCTTCGGGCAGCCCTCGGGCATCGCCGAACGGCTGGCCGAACTCTTCCAAGACGGCACCGAGTTCGGGTCCTTCTACGCGAACATCTGGACGACGATCCAGGAGGCGCTGGTCGGCTTCGCCCTCGGGGCCGTCACCGGAGTGGTCTTCGGGGTCGCGCTGGGCCAGAGCCGCTTCCTCGCCGACGTCCTCGGCCCCTACATCAAGATGGTCAACGCGATCCCGCGGATCGTCCTCGGCTCGATCTTCATCGTCGCGTTCGGCATCGGTGTGCTGCCGAAGATCCTGCTCGCCGCGGTGCTGGTGTTCTTCATCGTCTTCTTCAACGCCTTCCAGGGCGTGCGCGAGGTCGACCGCAACATCCTCGCCAACGCCAAGGTGCTCGGCGCCTCCCCATCGCAGATCATCCGGCACGTCACCGTGCCCTCCGCGCTCACCTGGATCATCGCCAGCCTGCACAGCGCCTTCGGTTTCGCCATCGTCGGCGCGCTGGTCGGCGAGGTGCTCGGCGCGCAGAGCGGCCTGGGCCTGGTCATCAAGACCGCGCAGAACAACTTCGACCCCAACGGCGTGTTCGCCACGATGCTCGTCATCTCGGTCATCGTGCTCGGCGCCGAGTGGGTGATCGGCAAGCTTGAACACCGGCTGCTGGCCTGGCGCCCGCCGGCCCCCTCCGAGGCGTCCAACGCCCTCTGACCCGCCGCCTCCCCTCCGCCCCCTCCCCCGTTCTTCCCTGTTCCACCTCACCGAAGGAATGTGGCCTGCCATGTCCAGACGACCCGCCACCGTTGCCGCGTCCGTCCTCGCCGTTCTCACCCTCGGCGCGGTAAGCGCCTGTTCCGGCAACTCCGGCAGCGGCGCCGCGAGCGGCGGCTCCGGCGGCACACCGACCGTCAAGCTCATGGTCGGCGGCATAGACAAGCAGATCTACCTGCCCTACCAGCTCGCCCAGAACCTCGGCTTCTACAAGAAGTACGGCGTCGACGTCCAGCTCAGCACCGAGCAGGACGGGGGTGTCGGCGCCGAGGCGGCCATGGCCTCGGGGCAGGTGGACATGGCGGGCGCCTGGTACAACCACGCGATCGAGTTCCAGGCGAAGGGCAAGGCGGTCGAGGACGTCGTCCAGCTCTCCGGCGCACCGGGCGAGCGGGAGATGTGCACCAAGAAGTCGGGCGTCACCTCGGGCGCCGACCTCAAGGGCAAGACCCTCGGCGTCACCGATCTGGGCTCGGGCACCGACACACTCACCCAGGTCCTCGCCGCCAAGAAGGGCGTCAAGACCAGCCAGTTCCACCGGATCCAGGTCGGATCGGGCTCCACCGCCATCGCCGCCCTGCAGAACGGCAAGGTCGACTGTGTGATGACGACCCAGCCGACGGTCGCCGCGATCCTGAAGAAGGGCGTCGGCACCTCCGCGATCGACCTGGCCACCACGCAGGGCGCCACGGCGGCCATGGGCGGCGCCTACCCCGCCGCCGGCGTGCTCGCCCGCACCGACTGGGTGAACTCCCACAAGGCCACGGTGCAGAAGGTCGTCGACGCACTCGTCGCCACGATGCACTGGATCAACACCCACAGCGCGGCCGACATCGCGAACAAGCTGCCGGCGTCGTTCGTGTCGAACCAGCTGGTGACCAAGGCCGACTACGTCTCCGCCCTGACCGCGGACAAGGGCCAGTTCCTCCCCGACGGCATCATGCCGGCCGGCGGCCCGAAGACCTCACTGGCCACGGAGCGACTCGTCGGCAACGTGAAGGGCTCGGTGGACCTCGGCAAGACGTTCACCAACGAGTTCGCCCTCAAGGCCAACAAGACCGAGGGCCTCAAGACCACCACCACCCCGGCGGGACCGACCGGCTGACCCCCGCCCCGCACAGGGCCGCCCGGGTGAGAGCCACCCGGGCGGCCCGACACCGCGTTCCGACCCACGGCCGTACGCCTCGCCGGCCGGCCTCCCCTCGCTGTACGCGGCCCGTCTCACCCCGGTGCCCCTGCCCTCCGTGTCTCGCCCTGCTCGACGGGAAGGAGCAGGGTGAAGGTGGCCGGTTGTCGGTTGGTCAGGGAGAGCCTGCCGCCGAGCGAGACGGCCAGGTCACGGGCGAGGGCCAGGCCAATGCCCGTTCCCTCCCCGTCGCCGGTGCGCCCGCGGTCGAAGAGCCTGGAGTACTCGCCCGTCACGGTGCCCTCGTCGCTCACATCGAAGGCGAGGGCATCCTCCAGGTCCCGAACGGCCACGCGGACCGTGCCGCGCCCATGCACCCGGGCGTTGTCCAGCAGGATGCCGAGCACCTCCGAGACGGACGCGCCCGGAACCCGGATGTCGCCCTGGGTCTCCAGGGTGGCGCACTCCAGGCGTCTGCCGTCCTGGGCGAAGAGGCCGTGCCACCGTTCCTCCGTCTCCCGCAGCAGCTGTCGTACGGCGACCGTCCCGGCCGTGGTGCGAGCGCTCTCTCCGGAGCGGGACAGGCGCAGCACCTCTTCCACTGTGTGGTGCAGGCGTTGCGTGGTGGCCAGCGCCTCGGCCAGCACGGGCCGCAGCCGGGCGTCGTCGTCCTGGGCGAGACCCGCCTCCAGGGCGAGTTGCAGGCCGGTGAGCGGGGTGCGCAGCTGGTGGGAGGCGTTGGCTGTGAAGTCGCGTTCGCGGCGCAGGAGTTTCGAAAGACTGTGCAGCATCTCGTTGTGGGTGCGGGCGACCTGGTCGATCTCGGCGACGCCGCTCCGGGCGGCCCGTACGCTCAGGTCGCCTTCGGTCACCGCCCGGCACTGGCGGGAGAGGCCCTCCAGCGGCGCGGCCAGCACCCGGGCCTGACGGCGGGCGACAAGGACAGCGACGGTAAGCGCGACCGCGGCCACGCCGAGCAGCAGCAGCCAGGCGACGGCGATCCGGTTCCGTACGGCAGCGGCGGGAGACGAGACCCGTACGACGCCGATCACCTTCTCCGCGTGGGAGACGGGCACGACCACCACCAGGTCCGGGCCGGCCCGGCCCCGTACCACCTCTCCGCCAAGGCTCTGCCGGACCGGGGTGTCGCCGGACCGGGGGCCGTTGCCCGCGCGCAGCCGCAATCGAGGGTCGTACAGGCCCAGACGCCCGCCGGACGGGGGCGCGGGCAGCTCCACCGGGTCGCCCGTCACGAAGTCCGGGCTCACATGTACGGCCGCGGTCAGGGCCGCCCGTTCCAGGGTGTCGCGCTGGTCGGCGTACAGGGACGACCTGATCGCCAGGGCCAGAGGGACGGCGAGGAGGACGACGGCGACCAGGGCGGCGGTCAGGGCGACTCGCACCACGCGCTGTCTCATGCCCTCATCATGCGGACCGTCCACCTGAGCGGATGCGCTGCGCCACACGGTTTTGCCGTCGGCTAACCCTCGGCGAGCGGGGCGCTAACCGGCGGCCTCCTAGCGTCGGTGCCATGACCGTCCGGTCCGAGGACCCCCTGGAGGACAGTGGCCATGGCAGCACACACAAGGACGTACGCGGTGGTCGGGCTCACCCTCGTGGCGGCGGTGACCGCAGGCTGTTCCAGTTCGGGTTCCGGTTCCGGGTCGCACGCCGGCTCCGGTGGCCCCGCGGCCGGTGCGACCACCGTGAGCGGACGGAACAAGCCGGCGCCGGCGCCCACCGAGTCCAACCCGCCCGGCGACATCCCCGACAACCAGGTGTACGTCTCCTTCCATCCGAGCGGCGGTCCCTTCACGGGCTTCACCCTGAAGGTGCCCGAAGGCTGGGCCCGCACCAGCCAAGGCGGCACCACCGCGTTCACCGACAAGCTCAACACCGTCAAGATCACCGCGGTGTCCGCCTCCGCCGCACCCACGGTCCGCTCGGTCACCGACACCGTCGTACCCCGACTCCGCAGCCAGGTACCGAAGTTCGCCTCGCCCAAGGTAGGTGAGGTGACGCGGCACGCCGGCCGGGTGGTCCTGCTGACCTATCAGGGCGACTCGGTGAAGGACCCGGTCACCGGCAAGGTGGTGCGGGACGCTTTCGAGCGGTACGCGTTCTACCGCGCGGGGCACGAGGTGGACCTGACCCTGTCGGGGCCGGTCAAGGCCGACAACGTCGACCCGTGGCGCACCGTCAGCGACTCCTTCACCTGGCGGTGAGTGCCTCATGTCCGGCGGCACACGGACCGGCGGCGCCGCCGGCGACGTCCTGACGGCCCGCGAGCTCTACCGCTTCTACCGGGCCGGGGAGGAGGAGACGCTCGCGCTGCGCGGGGTGTCCCTGAGGGTGCGGCGCGGTGAGACGGTCGCGGTCGTGGGCCCGTCCGGGGCCGGCAAGTCGACCCTCCTGGCCTGTCTGGCCGGACTCGACGAGCCATCCGGCGGCGAGGTCCACGTCGACGGCGTACGGATCAGCCATCGGCCCGAGACCGAGCGGGCCCGGCTGCGGGCCCGCCACATCGGCGTCCTGCTCCAGTCCCGCAACCTGCTGCCGCACCTCAGCGTGCGGGACAACGTCCGGCTGCCGCAGCGGGCGCGGGGCCGCAGGGCCTCCGTCCCGGCCGGGGAACTGCTGGCCCGGGTGGGGCTCGCCGACCGGGCGCACGCCCTGCCGCGCCAGTTGTCCGGCGGAGAGCTGGCGCGGGCCGGGCTCGCCGTCGCGCTGGCCAACTCGCCCGCCGTCCTGCTCGCCGACGAACCGACCGGGGAACTCGACGGCGAGACAGAGCAGTTGGTCCTGGCGATGTTGCGGGAGCGGGCCGCGGAGGGGTGCGCGGTGCTGATCGTCACGCACAGCCGAGAGGCTGTCCGCATCGCGGACCGGGTGATCACCCTGACGGATGGGAAGGCCACCGACGCGCGGCGGCAGGACCACGAGGAGGCACCCGATGCAGTCGGATGAGGTACTTGTCAGCTGCGCGGACGCGGCCCTGACCTTCGGCCGGGGGCCTCAGGCGATCGTGGCCGTGCACGGGGCCGACCTGGAGATCCGGGCCGGGGACCGGCTCGCGGTCGTCGGCCCCTCGGGGTCGGGCAAGAGCTCGCTGCTGCACCTGCTCGCCGGGCTCGAACAGCCCACCAGCGGCACCGTCACCCGGGCCGACTCGCTCGGGCCGTACGACATCGGTCTGGTCTTCCAGGGCGACAGCCTGATACCAGCCCTGAACGTGGCGGAGAACACCGCGCTGCCCCTGGTCCTCACCGATCGTCCGGAGGGCGAGGCGCGAGTGTGCGCGCTCGCGGCACTCGCCCTGGTGGACGCCGCCGATCTGGCCGACCGGCTCCCCGAGGAGATCTCCGGCGGCCAGGCCCAGCGGGTGGCCGCCGCCCGGGTGCTGGCCCAGGCGCCGCGTCTGATCCTTGCCGACGAACCCACCGGGCGCCTCGACCACGCCACCGGCACCCGCGTCCTGGACGCCCTGTTGACGGCCGCCGACCACACCGGCGCGGCCCTCGTCGTCACGACCCACGACCCCGCCGTCGCCGCCCGGCTCGCCATCCGCCGCGGCATGCGCGACGGACGACTGCTCACACCCGAGGAAGTGTCGTGATCACCACATGGGCGAGTGGCCTGGCCCGCCACCGCACCGGACGGCTGCTGGCCGCCCTGACCGGCATCGCGCTCGCGGTCGCCCTGGTCGCCGCGCTCGGCTCCTTCCTCACCGCGTCGAAGGCGACCATGACCCAGCGCGCCGTACGCTCGGTCTCCGTGGACTGGCAGGTCCAGGTACAGCCCGGTGCCGACCCGCATTCCGTCCTGTCCCTGGTCGCCGGTGCTCCGGGCACCCGCGCCGCCCTGCCCGTCGGCTTCGCGCACACCAGCGGCTTCACCGCCCGCGAGCAGGGCAGCACCCAGACCACCGGCCCCGGCATGGCCCTCGGCCTGCCCGACGGCTACCGCGCCCGCTTCCCCGACGCCCTGCGCACGCTCTCCGGCTCGTCCACCGGTGTCCTGCTGGCCCAGCAGACCGCGTCCAACCTGCACGCGGCCCCGGGCGACACCATCGGTGTCCGGTTTCCCGGCGCCGGTCTGCGGCAGGTGAAGGTGGACGGTGTGGTCGACCTGCCGCAGGCCGACTCCCTCTTCCAGACCGTCGGCGCCCCGAGCCAGTCCCAGCCGACCGCGCCCCCGGACAACGTCGTCCTGCTGCCCGCCGCCCGGTTCGCCGCCCTCACTCACGGCGCCACCGGCGTCACCACCCAGATCCACGCCGCTCGGGACAACAGCCGGCTGCCCTCCGACCCGGCCTCCGCGTACTCCGCCGTCACCGGCGCCGCCCACAACCTCGAAGCCCGCTCCGCCGGCACGGCCCTGGTCGGCAACAACGTCGGCGCGGCGCTCGACTCGGCCCGCCAGGACGCCCTGTACGCCCAGATCCTCTTCCTCTTCCTCGGTGTGCCGGGTGCCGTGCTGGCCGCCGCGCTGACGGCGGCGGTCGCCTCGGCCGGCGGCGAACGGCGCCGCCAGGAACAGGGGCTGCTTCGGCTGCGCGGGCTGCGGCCGCGGCAGATCACCGCACTCGCCGCCCTGGAGGCCGCCCTGATCGGCCTCGTGGGAGGTCTGGCCGGGCTGGGCCTCGCCGCCCTCACCGGGCGTCTCGCCTTCGGCACGGCCTCCTTCGGGGCGAGCGCGCGAACCTGGTCCGTCTGGTACGCCGTCGCCTTCCTGCTGGGAGCCGCCGTGGCCGCGGGTGCGGTCCTCGTCCCCGCCCTGCGGGACCTGCGCACGGTCACCGTCGCCGACACCCGCAAGCAGGAGGACGTACGACGCTCCCGATCGCCCTGGTGGATGCGCTACGGCCTGGACTTCGCCCTCCTGATCGGCTCGTGGCTCATCTTCCGCGCCTCCTCCGGCAACCAGTACGCGCTCGTCCTCGCGCCCGAGGGCGTCCCCAGCATCTCCGTGTCGTACTGGGCCTTCCTCGGCCCCGCTCTGCTGTGGATCGGCGCGGCCCTGCTGCTGTGGCGCCTCACCCTGCTCGCCCTCACCCACGGCCGACCCGCCCTGGCCCGGCTGGTCAGGCCGCTGACCGCGACCCTGGCCGGCACCACCGCGGCCGTCCTGGCCCGGCGCCGCCGCCCATTCGCCCGGTCGGTGGTCCTGCTCGCCCTCGCCGTCTCCTTCGCGATCTCCACCGCCGTCTTCAACGCCACCTACCACCAGCAGGCCGAGGCCGACGCCCGGCTGACCAACGGCGCCGACGTCACCGTCACCGAACCCCCGGGGGCCCAAGTCCCGCCCGCTGCCGGAGCAGCGCTGAAGATCTCCGGCGTACGGCACGTCGAACCCCTCCAGCACCGCTTCGCCTACGTCGGCTCCGACCTGCAGGACCTCTACGGCGTCCGACCGGACAGGGTCGCCAAGGCCACCTCGCTCCAGGACGCCTATTTCGCCGGCGGCAGCGCAGACCAGCTGATGCGCCGCCTCGCCCAGCGCCCGGACAACCTCCTCGTCAGCGTCGAGACCGTCAACGACTTCCAGCTCTCCCCCGGCGACACCGTCAACCTGCGCGTCCAGGACGCCCGCACCAAGTCCCTGCGCACGGTCCCCTTCCACTACGCGGGCATCGCCAAGGAGTTCCCCACCGCCCCCAAGGACAGCTTCTTCGTCGCCAACGCCTCCTACATCGCCAAGGCCACCGGCGACGACTCGGTCGGCGCCTTCCTCCTCGACACCGGTGGCACGAACCAGCAGCAGATCGCCGCCCATCTGCGCAAGCAGCTCGGTACCCGGGCCACCGTCACCGACCTCACCCGGACCCGCGGCACCGTCGGCACCAGCCTGACCTCCGTCGACCTGGCCGGCCTCACCCGTATCGAGCTCGCCTTCGCCGTCCTGCTCGCCGCCGGAGCCGGCGGCCTGGTCCTCGCCCTCGGACTCGCCGAACGCCGCCGCACCTTCGCCATCGCCACCGTCCTCGGGGCGCGACCGCGTCACCTGCGCGGCATGGTCCTCTCCGAGGCCCTGCTGCTGGCCTTCTGTGGCCTGGCCGGAGGCGCCCTCATCGGCTGGGCCCTGTCGGAGATGCTGGTCAAGGTCCTGACCGGCGTCTTCGACCCGCCACCCGCCGCCCTGTCGATCCCCGGTGCCTACCTGGCGCTCACCGGAGCAGCCGCCCTCGCCGCCATCCTGGCCGCGGCCCTCAACGGCGTCCGCGGCAGCCACCGCCCCGCCGTGGAGGAGCTCCGCGACCTGTGAACACGGCGTACACCCACGACGGGCCCCTCACCCCGGCGGCTCCTAGGCTGTCGAGCATGCGCACGCCCGCCGCTCCGGACCGCAGCCGACTGCGCGTCCTCGTCGTCGAGGACGACGACACCATCGGCCGTCACCTGGAAACCGGCCTGCGCGGCCACGACTACGCCCCGACGTGGTGCCGCACCGGAGCGGGCGCCCTGACGGAGGCCGGGCGGGCACCGTACGAGGTACTGCTGCTGGACCTGGGGCTGCCTGACATGGACGGCCTGGACGTCGCCCGGCAGCTGCGCGCCCGCCTCCCCGACCTGCTGATCGTCGTACTGACGGCGCGGACCGACGACATCGACATCATCGCCGGGCTGGACGCCGGAGCCGACGACTACCTGGTCAAGCCGTTCAGCCTGACCGTGCTGCTCGCCCGGCTGCGGGCTCACCTCAGACGGCACGTGGCAGCCGTACCGGCCCGGGAGCCGGTGCGGCTGGGCGACCTGGTCGTCGACCTGGCGGCCCGGCGCTGTGCACTGCTCGGTGTCGACGTTCCGTTGCGGGCCAAGGAGTTCGACCTGCTCGCGGTGCTGGCCGAGCGGGTCGGCGAGGCGGTCTCGCGCGAGACGCTGATGGCCGAGGTGTGGGACGAGAACTGGTTCGGCTCCACCAAGACCCTCGACGTGACGTTGGCGGGCCTGCGCCGCAGACTCACCGAGGCGGCGCGGGCGGAGGGGCGGCAGGCCCGGCTGCCCCGGATCACCACCTTGCGGGGGCACGGGTACCGGATGGAACGGCAACCGGATCCGCCGGACTGAGAACGCGCGCACGGCCCCGCCGGTACGGCGGACACTTCGCCGGTTCACAACGCCGAGCGGCGGACCAGCAGCGCCAGGACCAACAGCCCGGGGGCCAGCGGCAGCCATCCGGTCAGCAGACGGTAGCCGAGGACCGTCGACACCGCTTCCGGTCCCGGCGCGCCGGCCGCCGTGAGCGCGAGCGCGAGCGCGGCGTCCAGCGACCCCAGCCCGCCCGGCGTGGGCAGCAGCGCCGCAGCGCCACTGGCGACCAGGTAGGCCGTCACCACGCGGCTCACGGGTAGGCCCATACCGATCGCGTGGACCACGGCGACGACCACACCGGCATGGAGCAGAGCGAACGCGACGGACCCGCCCCAGAGCGCACAGGCTCGCGCCGGGCTCCGGTGCACGTCCCGCACGTCGGCGAAGGTCCCTCCCACCACTCGTCTGAGGCGGCCGCTGATCGCGACCGCCAGGACGACGGCTGCGGCCGTCACCGGCAGCAGGACCAGCACATGCGGAACCCGCGCGGAGAGACGGACCGTGCCGGGCGAGGCGACCAGCAGGGCCACGCCCAGCGCGCACCGGGCGATGGAGCCGACGGCCGCCTTCACCGCCAGCGCGGTCGCCGAGCGCCGAGTGGACAGCCCGCACCGGGTCAGGAACCGCAGGTTGACCACCGCCGCTCCGGCCCCTGCCGGAAGGAGGTGGTTGGCGGCGCCGGCCGCGAACTGCGCCGCCACCAGCCGCCCCCTGGGCAGCCGTTCGACCACCGCCCCCTGCTGTGCCACGGCCGCGCACACCCAGGTGGCCATGGCGGCGACGCAGGCGAGCACCAGCCACTCCCCGTCGGCGGCCGCCAGTCGGTCGGCGCCACTGTCCAGCGTGGCCCGGTGCGCGGCGAGCATCCCGCCGGCGGCGGCGAGTGCGATCAGGGTGATTCCCAGCTGGATGTACAGGCGCCTGCCCACGGTGGCCGGCAGGCTCTCGGCCTCCGTCACGGCGGTCACCTCCCCCGCCGTCCGTCGGGGGCCACGTACGCCCGAAGACCGCCGGCCTTCTCCTCGGGCCAGGTTTTCGCGTACGCGGGCGGGCGGCTGCCCGGCGGGACCAGGACGGCGAAGGACGTGCGGTGAGCGGCACGTGTCAGCTCGGCCACGGTCATGCTGGCGTCATGCCCCGTCGTCTGGGCGGAGCCGCAGCCGGCGTAGAAGGCGATCGGCACGGCGTCGTAGCCGCTGAGCAGGCACGGCGGGCGTACGCCGAGCGTGCGCAGGGCGGCGACGGTGCGGGACCAGTCGGCGTGGGAGGCCTCGGAGCCGTGCACGGTGTGCTCCAGCACGGCGTATTGCACGGCCAGGTGACCCGCCGCGGCGATCGCCGCCAGGCTGACGGCGACGGTTCGCGCGAACCGGCCGACCGGGGCCGTGACCAGGTGGGCGAGGCCACGGGCGACGGGGAGGGCGAGCAGGGCGTAGGCGGCCAGCAGAAAGCGGGGGGCCGCGTAGCCGATGAGGAACAGGTAGGGGACCGCGGCCGTGACGGCGCAGGCGAGCGGAAGCAGAACGGGCAGCGCCCGCCGGGCGCGGACGGCGACCACGGCGCCCAGGGTGGCGAGGAGCGGCAGCGCGAACCACCACAGGGTCACCACCGGGCTGGGGGCCGATCCGGTGCAGGGGCGGCACAGAGTACGTCCGCCGAGACTGCGCAACTGGTCGGCCACCGCGAGGTGCCAGCCGAGGCCGCCCTGGATGGCGGAGGCGGCGGACAGTCGCTGGGCGAGGCCGCCGTAGCTCGTGTACGCCTCGATCACCCACTCGCCGGCACCCGCCATCAGCCCCAAGCCCAGCACCACGAGAAGACGCGGGCGGCGCAGGGAGAGGACGAGCAGGGGCAGCACGACGTAGACCGCGTCCATCGGGCGCATCCACGCCATCAGCGCCGCGCTCGCGAAGAGCCCCCACCAGGCCGGGCCGTCCCGTGCGTCGGCGCGGGCGCGCAGGAAGCAGCCGACGCAGGCCAGGGCGCCGACTGCGACCCAGCAGTTGGGCATGGCCTGGGGGCCGTAGAACAGGGTCACCCACAACGAGGCGAACAGGGCACCGGCCAGGGCCAGGACGCCGGGCCCGAGCCGGTCTCGCCATACCCGCAGGGCGAAGTAGAGGGCCAGACCGGAGAGGACGGCCAGGTAGATCCGGAGCAGGACGGTGGAGTCGGACCACGAGGCGATCGGCGCGACGAGGAGCGAGATGCCGCGGGAGCGGGGCGCGCTGAAGTAGGCGGCGGGCACGTGACCGCTGACCTGGCTGACGTAGACCGTCTCGTCCCAGCCGAGCCCGAGACCGGGCCGTACGAGGAGGAGCTGGGCGAGTGTGAAGACGGCCGCGACCGCTCCGAGCCGGGGCTCGCCCCGCGAACGCCGAGCCCGGATGGCCGGCGCTGGGCGGCCGGTGCGAGGGACACCGGTCGTCGTGGCGTTCGAGCCGTCGGCCATCTCGCGCCTCTCTTCCTCGCACGCCATCGGGATCCGGGTCCTCCTACAGCTCGTAGGAGGACGTCTCATATTACGGTTCACAGGGTGAGAGACGGGTGAGAGACGCCTCGGCGCTTCCCGCGAAGCGCCGGCACCGCGGGCGGCGGCCGGCGCCTCACCTCCGGCTCCCGTCAGCCGGCACCGGGGCGGGCGATCCCCTGGTCGTAGGCGAAGATCACGGCCTGGACGCGGTCGCGGGCACCGATCTTGGCCAGGACGCGGCCGACGTGCGTCTTCACGGTGGACTCGGCCACGACGAAGCGGGCGGCGATCTCACCGTTGGTCCAGCCCTTGCCGATGGCGACGAGGATCTCGCGCTCGCGTTCGGTGAGGGCGGCCAGTCGCGGGTCCATGCCCGCGTCACCCCTCTTCGCGGGCACGTAACGGGCGTACTCGTCCAGGATGCGACGGGTGAGGGCCGGCGCGATCACCGCGTCACCGCCGGCGACCGCACGGATCCCGGCGAGGAGTTCCTCGGGGCGCGCGTCCTTCAGGAGGAAGCCGCTGGCGCCGGCCCGCAGGGCGGCGTGCACATACTCGTCGACGTCGAAGGTGGTCAGCACGAGGACACGGGAACGCCCCCCGGCCTCGGTGATCCGGCGGGTGGCCTCGATGCCGTCCATGCCGGGCATCCGTACGTCCATCAGGACGACGTCCGGGCGCAGTTCGGCCGCCTTGCGGACGGCCTCGGTGCCGTTCGCGGCCTCGCCCACCACCTGCGTCTCGGGAATGGAGTCGAGCAGCACCCGGAAGCCGTAACGCTGGAGCTGCTGGTCGTCGACGACAAGCACGGTGGTCACCGGTTACCTGCCTGGGGTGTCAGGTCGAGGGCGGCCTCCACGGCCCATCCCCCGTCGGCCGCGGGTCCGGCGCTCACGGTCCCCCCGTACAGCGCCGCGCGTTCGTGCATACCCACCAGTCCGTGTCCTTCCTCGTTCCGTGGTCCGGGGTGTCCGGCCGGCCCGTTGTCGCGGATCCGGATGACGAGCCGTTCGTCCTCGACGACGACCGAGAGGTTGACCCGGGTGCCGGCGCCGGCGTGCTTCAGGGTGTTGGTCAGGGCTTCCTGGACGATGCGGTAGACCGTGAGCTGCACGCCCCGGTCCAGGGCGTCCACCTCGCCGACGGTCCGGTAGACGATCTCCAGTCCCGCGGTGCGTACGCCGTCGCACAGCGTCTCGATGTCCGCGAGGCCGGGCTGGGGGCTGAGTTCGGGCGTCCGGCGGGCACCGTCCGACGCCTCGCGCAGAACGCCGAGCACCCGGCGCAGCTCGCCGAGGGCCGTCCGGCCGGTGTCGCCGATGAGCTGGAGCGCCTCCTTGCCCCGTTCGGGTGCGGTGTCGGTGGCGTACGCGCCGGCGTCGGCGAGGGTGATGATGACGGACAGGTTGTGGCCGACGATGTCGTGCATCTCCCGGGCCACCCGCGCGCGTTCCGTGGCGGTCGCGAGTCTGATGCGCTGGTCGCGTTCCGTCTCCAGCCGCGCCGCCCGCTCCCGCAGCCCCGCGAGCTGCGCCCGCCGGGTGCGCACCGTCAAACCGACCGCCAGGGCCGCGGTCGCGGTACTCAGCAGGAAGAACAGGGCGTCCCAGACGGACACGGCCGGCGACACGCGTACCGCGACCAGCACCATCCCCGCCGCCATCACCGCGCCCGCCCACGGCAGCCGCCGCAGCTGCCCGTGCAGGGCCAGGCTGTACAGGGCCACGAACAGGGCGACGTCCGCGCGCAGCGCGGCACCCAGCGACCACTGCAGGACGAAGACGGCGGCGATGGCGAAGAAGGCCGCCATGGGCCGGCGCCGCCGCCACAGCAGCGGCAGCACCAGACCGGCCTGCAAGGCCAGCACGGCGGCCAGGGGAAGCTGGGTGAAGACGAGCCGGAACCTGTGCCGGGCGTCGCCGTCCCCGTCCCCCGCGCCGCCGTGGTGCAGCAGGTCCGGCAGGCAGAACATGAGGAAGACCAGCGCCGCCACCGCGGTGTCCAGTACCCACGGATGGGCGCTGTCCGCCTGCCGCAGCCGCTGGCCGACCCGGGCGAGCCGGGCGGCCGGCGCTACTGTTCCGCCGGTGTCCCCGGCGGAGGTGGTCGTCGTCAAGGTGGTCACCTGCCCATGGTGCGGGCCGTCAGACGTCGCTGCGCACCAGCCGGTACGCCGCCCCCGCCAGTGCGAGCACCGTCCAGCCGAGGAAGACCAGCAGCCCGGCGCCCGGTGACAGCGTGGTGGAGTCGTGGGTCAGGGCGAACATCGACTCGCCGGCGTTGCTCGGCAGGTAGGGGCTGATGTCGTCCTGCCAGGAGCTGGGCAGCAGGGAGACCAGCCCGGGGACCAGCATCAGGGAGGCGACCAGCACCGAGATCCCGCCGGCCACCGACCGCAGCAGCGCACCCAGGGCGGTGCCGATCACGCCGACCAGACCGAGGTAGAGGCCCGCGCCCAGCAGGCTGCGAACGACTCCCGCGTGCGTCACGCTCATCGCGGCCGGGGTGCCGGAGACGATACCGCTGCCGAACCCGAAGGCGACGAACGCGCCGAGGGTGCCGACGACCAGCGCGACCAGCCCGAACACGGCCGCCTTCGACCAGAGCACCGGCAGTCGGCGCGGCACGGCCGCGAGCGTCGAGCGGATCATGCCGGTGGAGTACTCCCCCGCCGTGACCAGCACGCCGAGCACGCCGAGGGCCAGCTGGGCGAAGTTGGTACCGAAGAGGGACAGGCTGACGGCCGTCGCGGTGGCGAAGTCCCGGTCCCGGTGCGGGGAGCCGATGCCGGACTTGTAGTGGTTCGCGGCGATCAGACCGAAGGCGACGAGGAAGAGCAGGCCGAGGCTCAGGGTGATCCAGGTCGAGCGCAGCGACCACAGCTTGGCCCACTCCGAGGCCAGCACACGCCGTCCCGTCACTCGGTAGGCGGGGCGGGCCGGGGCGGCCGGGGGCGTCTCGACGGTCGCGGTGAGCGTGCTCATGCGGTCCTCCCGACGGGCTCGAGGGTCTCGACGGTCGCGGAGCCGTGGTACTCCACGGCATCCCTGGTCAGGTCCATGAACGCCTCCTCCAACGACACGGTCCGCGCCGTCAGTTCGAACAGCGCGATCCCGTGCTCGGCCGCCTTCAGACCGATCTCCCGGGCACTCACCCCGGTCACCTGAAGCTCCTCGGAGCCGGCCCGGCCCGTGATCTCGACCCCCGGAGCGGCCAGTGCCTCCCGCAGCCGTGCCGGATCCTGGGTGGCCACCTGCACCGTGTCGCCGCCGGCCTCCCGGACCAGGTCCCGCACGGTGGTGTCGGCCAGCAGTCGCCCGCGCCCCACGATGATGAGATGGTCCGCGACCAGCGCCATCTCACTCATCAGGTGAGACGACACGAACACGGTCCGTCCCTCGTCGGCGAGCGCCTTCAGCAGGTTGCGGATCCAGAGCACGCCCTCCGGGTCGAGCCCGTTGACCGGCTCGTCCAGCATCACCGTCTGCGGATCGCCCAGCAGGGCCGCCGCGATACCGAGCCGCTGCCCCATGCCGAGGGAGAAGGCACCGGCCCGCTTCCTCGCCACACTGCCCAGCCCCGCCATTTCGACGACCTCGTCGACCCGGCGCCGTGGAATCCCGTGCGTCAGGGCGAGTGCCAGCAGATGGTTGTAGGCCGAGCGGCCCGGATGGATCGACTTCGCCTCCAGCAGCGCCCCCACCTCCTGCAGCGGCGCCCGGTGGTGGGCGTAGCGGCTTCCGTTCACCGTGACGGAGCCGCTGGTCGGGGCGTCGAGTCCGACGATCATGCGCATGGTCGTGGACTTCCCCGCGCCGTTGGGCCCCAGGAAGCCCGTCACCGTGCCCGGCTTCACGGTGAAGTCCAGCCCGTCGACGGCCGTCTTCTCCCCGTACCGCTTGGTCAGCTGCTGTGCGTCGATCATGCGCGTCTCTTCCTGTCGGAACCGGCGTCCGTCTGTCGCCCTCGACGCCTCACCGACAACGCTAGGAGGCGAGACACCCCGATCCGGTGGTACCGCGGACCGATCCACGTCCGCGGGGTCGTACCGCGGTACTACGCTCCACCACACCCTCGGTCTCACCGTTCAGGCCGCGTCCGGGCCCGGCGCCCCCGACGCGTCGACGACCATGGCGTCACGGATGCCGTGCCCCGCGGGAGCGTGATCGGCGGCGGGAGCGTGATCGGCGGCGGCCTCGGGTAAGCCGCCGCCGATCAGGTCCGTCAGCGCATGTCCGTGAGGAGGGTGCCGAGTTCGGCCTCCTGCCGTGCCGGCGACATCGGCGGGTTCGGGTGGTCGATACCGAAGGTCTTGAGAACCTGGTCCATCTGGGCGTCGAGGAACGTCCATCCGGTGTTGTCCAGCGGCTGCAACGAGGCCTGGTCGGCATCCCAGAGGTCGCGCAGCGACTGGGCAGCCGCGTGGGCCCCGCTCGCGTTCCCGGACCGCGCGTCCTTGAGTGACGTCGAGGCGAGTTTCCTCAGCGCGTCGACCTTCGTGGACGGGAACTTCTTCACGGCCTGGCCAGGGGCGAGATGAACGGTGGAGGTGGCGTCGGTCTCCGGCGCCGGGCCGACGTGCGGCTGGCCGTGAGCCCAGACCAGCAGGGCCCCGGTGGCGACGGCGAGGAGGCCGAAGCCCGCCAGCGCGATGCGCTCCCTGCGCGGGTCGGCGGTGGTCTGCGGAGTGTGCGTGGCGTCGTGGATCTCGGTCACGTCGGAGCGCGTCACCGTCAGGTAGATGACGGTCGCCAGGATCAGGCCAAGGAAGATCAGACTGGTGGTGAAGGTACCCAGCGCGAGGCCGGTCGGCTCGCCCGGCGGAGCGGCCTTCGGGGAGGCGAGCCAGTCGCCGATGTTGGCGCCCAGCGGGCGGGTCAGGATGTAGGCGAGCCAGAAGGACAGTACCGGGTTCGCGCCGAACTTCCACAGCAGCGTGATCGCCGCGATGAGGCCGAGCGGCAGCAGGACCGAGACTCCCGGGCTCCAGCCGGTGAGCTCGAGGGTCCAGTCGCCGGTCGCGGTGCCGAGCGCGAAGGTGACGAGCACGGCGAGCCAGTAGAACGACTCACGCGGCAGCGTCGTGACCGAGTGGATCGAGAGGGTGCGCTCGCGCAGCCACCACACGCCGAAGACCACGGCGAGCAGGACCGAGAACACCGCGGAGCTGATCCACAGCGGCACGTTGAGCTGGTCGGTCAGGATGTCGGTGTACAGCGTGCCCGTGACACTGACAACGACCACGGTCAGCCAGTACGGGAACGGGACGTACCGCTTCAGTCGCAGCTGGACGCCCAGAACCACCACGAACACCGCGGTGAAGATCCATGCCGTGTTCACCAGGCCGACGCCCAGCTTCATGTTGATCCAGTCGGCGAAACTCTCACCGACGGTCGTGCACAGGATCTTGATCACCCAGAACCAGAGCGTGACCTCGGGAACCTTGTTCAGCATCAGCCGCCCGCTGCGCTGCGTGCGGGCTTCGCTCGTCGTTGTCATGCGACGAGGTTGACCCGGCCAACCTGCACACAACCTGACTACGCGATCGCCTCCGGCGTGGGGAAGGTCACCTCGACACGACCCTGACCATCCGCGATCGCACGAACCGCCACTCCCGCGGACGCGGCGAGACGCTTCACCACGGCCAGCCCCAACCCGTGCCCGTGGCCGCTGGTCACGCCCGCTTCGAAGACCCGGTCGACCTCCGCCGGATCGAATCCCGGGCCGTCGTCGAGGACATCGATCACGACCCCCTGGGCATGGACGCGCGCCGTGACCCGGACCCGCGAACTCGCGTGCCGCAGACCGTTCTCCAGCAGGGGTGACAACACGGCCACGACGAACTCGGGCGCCACCGCGACGTCGACGTTCGCCGGGATGGCGAGTTCGATGGGGCGACCGGCGATCGCCTGTCGCGCCGCCGCCCTGAGATCGCAGCGGGTACCGCCGTCGATCCGGGTCCGGGCGCTGCTCAGGATCGTCGTGATCGCCGTGTTCAGACGGTCGACCTCGGTCAGAACGGCCTCCGGTGCCAGATCACGACCGGAAAGCTGCGCCAACTGCGCCTCGCCCCGCAGGGCCGTCAGGGGCGTGCGCAATTCGTGGGCGATCTCGTCGGTGAGCCGGCGCTCGTCCGCGAGCGCGTTGTCCACGCGGTCGAGTAGGCGATCGAGAGTTCGCCCGAGCTCCCCGAACTCATCGCGCGGAACGCCGAGGTCGAACCGGCGCCCGGGTTCGTGATCGCCCCAGTCGTCGGCGAGAGCGGCCATTTCGTGGACCACCCGCAACGCACGACCCACCACGACGTGTGCGACGACACCTGCGAGCAGGATCGAGATGCCGCCCAGCACGAGCGACATCGTCAGGCTGCGCTGCTCCGACGTCTCGTACGGCGTCAGATCCACCTTCACGACCGCCATGACGTGGTGGCCTTCGATCCGGATCGGCTGGGCGTACAGAAGGTAACCGCCGACGGTGGTGGTCTGGGACTGCCCGGAGCCGACGAGCGCGTGGACGCGGTCGAGGACGCCGTCCGGCACGATCCCGTCGATGAGGCGCCCGTCGGCATACACCCACGAGACCGTGTCCAGCGCTTCGTTGCCGTTCTCGATCAGCACGACGTGGCCACCGCGTACGGCCACGTTCGCCGCCACGGCCTCCGCACGGGTATGCGCCAGTGCGTTCGCGTCGGCGTCGGTCACCTGGCTCAGCAACACGTGTGAGACCACCACCAGCACCGCGACCACCGCGGTCGCGATCAGGACCGCGAGCGCGACGACCCTTCCACGAAAGCCCGTCACTCCCATCGATAGCCCACCCCACGGACCGTCGCCAGGCGATCAGCCACGCCCAGCACACCGAGTTTGGTCCGTAGCCGGCGCACGAAGGAGTCGAGGGTGTTGTCGCTGACCTGCGCGCCATGCGGCCAACCGGCGGCAACGAGGGCGTGGCGGCGTACGGCGTCGCCCTGCGAGGCGATGAGCCGGCCCAGCAACCGAAACTCGGTCGGCGTCAGGCTCTCGCTTGTCGAACGGTAGATCACGACATGTTTCGCCGGATCGAGAACGACGCCCCTCGGCGGGGTGGCCACGGTCGTCCTGCGCAGCAGGGCGCGGACCCTCACCAGCAACTCCGGGATGTCGAACGGTTTCGTCATGTAGTCGTCGGCTCCCGCCTCGAAGCCGCCCACCTTGTGATGCATGCCGTCCAGAGCGGTGAGCATCAGCACCGGGGCGTCGACGCCACGTGCCCGCAGCGCCAGGCAGACATCGCGGCCGTCGGCGTCCGGGAGCCCCAGATCCAGGACGATCAGGTCAGGCATCGGCTCCAGCTGCCGTAGCAGGCTGTCCGCCGTAGCGGCGACCGCGATCGTATGGCCGTCGTGCTCAAGCGCACGCTTGAGGACGTCGCGGACCGCCGCGTCATCCTCACACACCACGATAAAAGCCACGGGCCGACCCTAAGCACTCAGTCGAGAGTTCTCCATTCTCGCTGGTCAGCGCAGTGACGGCCGCGCGCGGGGACACGTCCTACGACAAGTAGGAGGTCGGCGGGTAGCCTGTACGCGACGACGGTAAGGGAAGGCGGACGGTGACGTGGCGGCCCAAGGGGACGAGGAAGCCCACGAGGCCTCGGGCAGGCGGGCGCGCGGCGAACTGGAGAACGATGTACTCGCCGCGCTCTGGGCGGCCGACGAGCCGCTGACCGCGCGGGACGTCCGGGGACGACTGCGTGGCGACCTCGCCTACACGACCGTACTGACCATCCTGTCCCGGCTGTACGACAAGGGCATGCTCACACGGCACCGCGAGGGCCGCGGCTATGCCTACGAACCGGTCCGCGACGAGGCGTCGCACACCGCCCAGCGCATGCACTCCCTGCTGAAGGGCGGCTCCGACCGCCAGGCGGTACTGGCCCGCTTCGTCTCGGAACTGTCCGAACAGGACGAGCAGTTGCTGCACCAGCTGCTCGCCGGGCACGACGACGTCCTCCGCGACGACCGACGCCCGCCCGGGAAGCGGTGAGCCGGTGCTGATCAGCGTCTACATCCCTTTCCTTGTCACGGCGACACTCGCCGTGCTCGCGCCCCCCGTGGCGCACCGGCTGCCCCCGCGCCCGGCGGCCCTGGCGCTGGCCTGTGCCGCGCTGGTGACGGCGGCAGGCTGGGCGGGATCCCTCGCCCTGCTGGCTTTCACCGAAGTGGCGCAGATCCCGGAGGTCGCCGAGGAGGGCCGCTGGTCCGTGTCCGCGCTGCGCTCCCATGACCCCGTCTATGCCGTGGTCGCCGCCGTCAGCACCCTGGTGCTCGCGGTCTGCGTCGTCTCCCTCGGCGTGGCCGCGGTCCGGCAGGGCCGCCTCCTGCTCCGGGCCCGGCGGGAGTGCGCCGAACTGCCCGGGCACACGGAACTGGCCGTACTTGACGACGACGTCCCGGTGGCTTTCGCACTGCCTGGGGCACCGGGCCGGATCGTCGTCTCCCGGGGGATGCTGCGCCGCCTCGGTGCCTTCGAGCGCGAGGCGCTGCTCGCCCACGAGCGGGCGCATCTGCACGGGCGTCACCACGTCTTCCAGAGCGTGTGGCGGCTCACGGCCGCTCTGAACCCGTTGTTGCGGCCGGTGGCCGTCGCGGGCGACTTCGTCCTGGAGCGCTGGGCCGACGAGGAGGCCGCCGAGCGGGTCGGTGACCGTACGGTCGTCGCTCACGCCGTGGGCCGCGCCGCGCTGGCGTCCGCCGGTGCGTCCCGTCCCGCCGCGCTGGCCGCGACCGGCGGGGTGGTGCCCCAGCGGGTACGAGCCCTGCTGGCCCCGCCGCCCGCCCGCCGGAGCCTGCCCCTGCTGGCGGGCGGTCTGCTGCTGGCGCTCTGCTGCGCGAGCCTGGCGAACGCCGCCTCGGACAGCGACCGGATGCTGGACAGCGCGCAGTGGGCACTGTGCACGGCACATGCCGGCACCACCACCACCGCCGCCGCGCCGACCGGCCCCGACGACGATCCCGGGTACGGACCGCACGGCCGCTGCGCCGCCCCCGATCGTCCGGAACACGCAGAGCGACACCTCTGACCGGCCAGGCACCGGTGCGCTCGGCCCCGGAATCAGGCTGCCTCAGCTGCGCGAGGTCGCACGCAGGCGCAAGCCGACAGTCGCGAGACCTTGGAAGGTGGTGACCTGGTAGCCGGGCTCGGGTCCGGGCGGCTCGCTCAAGTGGTAGCGGCGGGCGGTCTGCGCGGTCAGGAGCGTCAGCATCGCCATGGCCAGGGCGACTCCCTCGCAGCCGTGCGGCCCGGTACCGAAGGAGAGGAAGGCCCCGCCTTCCGCCGGCGAGCCCGTGTCGTCGAGCCAGCGCTCGGGCCGGAACCGGTCCGGCTCGGGGTGTTCCCGCGCGTCGCGGTGGGCCGTGTAGGGGCAGACGAGAACGGTGGACCCGGCGTCGATGGTGTAGCCGGCGAGCTGAGTCCGCCGCCTGACGTGCCGGGTCAGCAGCCAGCTCGGGGGGTGCAGTCGGAGCACCTCGCGTACCACTGCCTGGGTGTAGTGCAGGCTGTCGAGGTGGGTGCCGGTCGTCGCGGCCGGGTCGGCGGGCAGCAAGGCGGCGGCTTCGGCCGCGACGCGGTCGGCTGTCTCAGGGTGCCGGGCCAGCTGGAGCAGGATCCATCCGGCTGCCCGGGAGGGTGTCTCGAAGGTGGCGACGGTGATTCCGGGGAGAGTGTCGAGGACGGCCTCGTCCGGCAGTGGGCCGTGACGGGAGGAGGGCCGGAGCATCTGTCCCAGCACGTCGTCACCGAGCCGGCCCGATGAACGGCGCCGGCGGACGATGGGCCGCAGTGCGTCGGTGAAGGCGACTTGCTGCCGGGTGCGGAACCGCCGTGCCGGTGTGGGGACCCAGCGCGGCCATACCCAGCGCGAGGGGCGCACGAGCACCTCCCGGGCCAGGAAGAGCCGGGAGGCGAAGGGCAGGAGGGTGGGAGCGTCCTCGGAGAAGAGGTAGCGCAGGCCGGTCTCCGCCAGGGTGCGCCGCACCGGGGGCAGGATCTCGACGTCCCCGCCCGTGGGCCAGTGGTCGGCGAATCGAGCGACCCCGGTCGCGATCTCACCGAGGCGGGCTGCGACCGCCTGCGCGCGTAGTCCGCGCATGCGGGCGGCGTGGGCGTGCGCACGCTCCTCGCGCGTCGGTGCTCCGCTCGACCGCTTCAGGGGCGGGAAGAGAGGAGAGGGGGCCTTGGGGAAGTCCTCCGCGCGGCGCAGGACCGCTTCGCACGGCTCGGCCGTGGCCGCTACGTAGACACCCGGCTCCAGCTGCCAGACGTCCCCGCACTCGTCGGCGCCACGGCGCGCTACCGCCAGCCGGTCGCGGCTCCAAGCGGCGAAGCCGCCTTCGGGCAACCGCGGCGGCTCATGTGTTCGGCCCATGAGACCCGCCCCTGACTCCCCCACGAGTACAGGTCGATGTCATCGGCTGTGTGGCTGTCTGCCGGCGGGCGCCCGGGAGAGCCCGTCGGCAGTGCGGTCGGACTCAGTCGTCGCCGGCGTACGCGTTCCATTCGTTTTCCCCGTACGCACCGTAGTGCCGGGTGAAGGACAGCATGCCGAGCAGCTTGGCGATCACGATGCACTCCTCTCGCATCAGGTGTCCGACTTGCCATTTTGCCACGTATGCCCTATGTGCGATATTCGGGGCATGAGCCCCTGCCTCACCGGCGCCCGGCCGGCTAGCACGGAGGTCCTGAGATGAGTGCTGGAGAGAAGGCCAAGGCGAAGGCCGAACAGGTTGCCGGAAAGGCCGTGCGAAAAGCGGCCCACGCGGTGCACAAGGACACCCTCGCGGCGAAGGGCGCCGCCCTGGAGGCGCGGGGCAGGATGCGGGCGGCGAAAGAGAGGTCCAAGGGCTCGTTCAAGCACTGACGATTGCCGGGCAGACGCCTCAGGCGGCCGCGGGCGTCATGCGGCCGCCTGAGGCCCCGCGCCACCGCTGTGCCGCGATCATCACCTCATGAGACGACTCAAGGCCTACCGCGGATGCCTGTCGGCGCCGGTGTACCGGTCGTCGGTGTAGGTGGGGGTGAGGTGTCGCCGCCGGTCGTGCCGCCGAGGAGGCCGCCGCCGGTACCGGCAGGGGTGCCGGTGGTGTCGGTCGGACTCGGACTGACACAGTGCTGCCCGTGCCCATGCCCGTGCCCGTGGCACGGTGTGGTGGTGGGGGTCGGCGTGGCCGACGCGGTCGGGGTGGCCGGGGGCGTGCTCTGGGTCGCGGTCGCGGTGGCGGAGGGAGTGGGCGAGGGTGCGCCGTATTCGTCCGTGCTCTGGCCCAGTTGCGGCGCGGGCGGGAACTGCTCGACGGGTTGTCCGCGAAGGGCGGCTGTCATGTAGTCGGTCCATACCTCGGTGGGCATGTCGGCGCCGAAGACCTTGGCGTAGCCGCCGACACCCTGCATCGACCGAAGGCCGGCGTTCTTCGGGTCCTCCTTGAACATGCTCACGGCCGTGGTCAGCTGCGGGGTGTAGCCGATGAACCAGGCGGACTTGTAGTCGTCGGTCGTACCCGTCTTGCCGGCCGCCGGGCGCCCCAGGGCCTGGGCGTTGGTACCGGTGCCGTGTTCGACGACGCCTCGCAGGACGTCGGTGACGGTGTCGGCGGTCGAGGCGGGCATGGCCGTGGTGCCCTTGGGCTTGTCGAAGCCGGGCAGCTGCCGGCCGTCGGCGACGACCTTGGTGACCGAGTACGGCTCGTGCTGGATCCCGCCGTCGTCGAAGGTGGCGTACGCGTCGGCCATCCGGATCGCCGACGGTGTGGAGGTGCCGATGTAGAAGCCCGGGGTGTCGTACTGCAGGCTGGTGCGCAGGAGTCCCGCCTTCAGGGCCTCTTCCTCCACCTTGTCGTAGCCGACGTATTCGCCGAGCTGGACGTAGGGGGTGTTGACCGACTGCTCCATTGCCTTGCGCAGGGTGATGTAACCCCACTTGGTGGGCACGTCGTTGCGCTGGTGCAGGAGCCCCGTGGGGTCCTTGGAGTCCGGTAGTTCCTGGCCCAGCCGGTTCTTGATGGTGATGCCGTCGTCGCCGTCGAACTTCGAATCGGGGGTCACCGGTGCGGCGGGCTGCCCGGGCGAGAGGACGGCGCCGTGGTCGAGGGCGGCGGCCAGGTCGACGGGTTTGAAGGTGGAGCCGACCGGCACTCCGGTCGCGTCCGCGTTGTCCGTCCAGTGCCCCTTGTTCCAGCCGGGCCCTCCGTACAGCGCGACGACGGCGCCGGTGGACGGATCGATCGACGCCGCGCCGACCTGGACGTCCTTGTCGGCCGAGCGGTGCCGCGGGTCGAGGTGCTTGCGCTCCATCCCCGCGACGGACGCCGACAGGGCGCCGACCTTCTTCTTGTCGAAGGTCGTGTAGATCTGGTAACCGCCGTGGCCCAGCCGCTGTTCCGTGAGGGAGGTGTGGGCCTCGACGTACTTCTCGGCGGTCTGCACCAGGTAACCGGTCTGCCCGGCCATTCCCGCCGACGGCGTGTACGGCTTGGGCGTGGGGAACCCTGCCGCCAGGTACTGCCGTTCCTGGGCGTCGGTGATCTTGTGGATCTTGGCCATGCGGTCCAGTACGTACGTCCAGCGCGCCTTGGCCTGGGCCTTGGCCTGCGGGTCGGTGTCGGCGTGCATCAGCAGGCTCGGCTCATTGACCGTCGAGGCGATGAAGGCCCCCTGGCTGACGGTCAGTTGGGAGGCGTGCACATGGTAGTAGGTGCGGGCCGCGGCCTCGATGCCGTAGGCGTCCCGGCCGTAGTAACAGGTGTTGAGGTAGCCCTGCAGGATCTGCTGCTTGGTCATCTGCCCGCCGATCTTCAGGGAGATCATGATCTCCTTGAGCTTGCGGGTGACGGACTGGTCCTGACTGAGGTAGGTGTTCTTCACGAACTGCTGGGTGATGGTGGACCCCGACTGCACCTCACCGCCCGTGGCCATGTGGTACACGGCTCGGAGCATGCCCTGCGTATCGACGCCCGGATCGGAGTAGAAGGTGGCGTTCTCCGCGGCGAGGAAGTCCCATTGCACCAGCTTGGGCACCTGGGCGAGGTCGACGTTCTGCCGGTTGGTCGCCCCCTGCGTGGTCATCACCGAGCCGTCCGACCAGTAGAAGGTGTTGCTCTGCGCCTGGGTGTCGGGGTTCGCACCCGGAATGGTCGTCGTGGCGTAGGCGTAACCGAACAAGCCCAGCAGGCCGGCGACGAACAGCAGGAAGGTGCCCGACAGCAGCTTCCACGACGGCAGCCACCGCCGGAGCCCACGTCGGCCGGCCCGCGGGTAGTCGATCAGGCCCCGCCGACGGGGCCGTGTGGTGTCCGCGCGGCGCGTGCCCGCGGTGCGGCGGGCGCGCCCGTCCCGGGATGCCGCGGCCCTGCGCGCCGCGGCCCGGCCACCGTTGTGCGTACCGTCGGAGCCGGACGGTATGGTCCTCCCCGACGATCGGCGCCGGTGTTCGCTCATTCTCGCCACTCCTCAGCCCAGGAGCCGGCCCCGTCGGCGCCGAGAGGCCGCCCACGGAGTGCCCCCTTGGGGTCTGCCGGGGAGCGCGTGCCACTCCCCGGCAACTCCTACATGTTGTAAGACTAAGGTGTGCCGGCACCGCGCGTGCAGCCACCCCCCGGCCGGTGGCGCGAGGCAGCGGGTTCCCGTCCCGGCATCCGCCCGCGGACCCTCGACCCGCACCGCCGGCGGCGACGACCGAATGCGTCACAGGTCGGGCCGACGCCCTCCTTTCGGCTGGGCCGAAGCGAAGGGTGAGCTGATCGCAGGTGTCGGTTCTGCGACGCGGACACGCCGTCGGCTTCGGCTCGCGAACGAGAGGGAGAGCACGAGCGCGGTGACGAGCGATACGAAGCCGCCCAGGATCAGACTGCAACGGGCGCCGAGAGTGTCCGCCACCAGACCGACCAGCGGGGCGCCGAGGGGGGTGCCGCCGAGCAGGACGAGGAAGTAGACGGACAGGACACGGCCCCGCAGACGCGGGTCGGCATGGAGCTGGATCAGCGCGTTGGCCGTGGTGGTCACGGTCACCGCGGCACATCCGGTGAGGAACAGCAGGGCCATGAACGAGCCGTACCCCGGCATCAGGCCCTGCGCGACCTCCAGTGCACCGAAGCCGATCGTGGTGGAGGTCAGACGTCGTGCGGTGGGGGGCTTGCCGTGGTGGGCCCAGTAGATCGCGCCGAGGAGGCTGCCCAGTGCGTAGGCGGCGGAGAGGTAGCCGAAGGTGGCGGCGCCCGTGTGGAACACCGTGATGGCGACGAGCGAGATGGTCACCTGGAAGTTGAGGCCGAAGGTTCCGACGAAGGCGATGAGGCTGATCGGCAGGAGCAGTTCCGGGGTGGTGGCGATGTGGCGGAGTGCCTCGCGCGCCCGGGTGGGGCCGGGTCGCGGGCGGTCGGGGACGTCCGGTGCGTCGGTACGGATGGTGATCAGGCCGTAGAGGACGGCCAGGTACGAGGCGGCGTTCAGGAGGAACACCGGGCCGGTGCCGAAGGCCGCGACGGCCAGGCCGGCGAGGGCCGGGCCGACGCTGCGGGCCACGTTGAACTGGGCGGCGTTCAAGCCGACCGCGCTGGCCGTGCGCTCGCGGGAGACGAGTTCGCAGATGTAGGCGTTGCGGGCGGGACCGTCCACCGCGGTGGCGGTGCCGAGGGCGAAGGCCAGGGCGTAGACGGACAGCGGGGTCACCGCTCCGGTGACCGTGAGCAGCCCCAGGAGAAGTGACTGGACGGCCATCGCCGTCTGGGTCAGGAGCAGCGTCCTTCGCTTGGGGTACCGGTCGGCCAGCACGCCTCCGGTCAGGCCGAGCAGGGTCTGCGGCAGGAACTGCAGCGCGGTCACGATGCCGACCGCGCTGCCGCTGTTGCCGGTGGTGTGGAGGACGAGCAGGTCCTGCGCGGCGCGCTGCATCCATGTGCCGATGTTGGAGACCAGCTGTCCGAGGAGGTAGCGCCTGAAGTTCCGGACGGCGAGGGCATGCGTCACCGGCATGCGAAAGACGGCGCTCACGACGTCTGGCGGGCACACAGGTCGCCTGCGACGGGCGCGCCGGCGTCGTCGAGGTGATGGAAGGTCGGGTGGGGGTGCATGAGGAACGCGTGGTGGGAGATGTTCCATGCGTAGGCGCCGGCCATGGCGAAGGCCACGCGGTCGCCGACGCGCAGCCGCTCCGTCATGATCCGGCTTGCCAGTACGTCCTTGGGCGTGCACAGCTGTCCGACCAGCGTCACCGGCTCGTCGCGGACCTCGGGGCGGTCCCAGGGCCGCGGCCAGGTGTCCTCGGGGATCACCTCGAAGGGCTGGTCGTGCTGTTTCGCGGCCGGGGTGCGCAGATGGTGGGTGCCACCGCGCAGTACGGCGAACGCGTGCCCTCGGCTGAACTTGATGTCCAGGACCTGGGTGACGTACCAGCCGCAGTAGGCGGTGACCGAGCGGCCTGGTTCGATCCGGAGGGTGAGGTGGGGGTGGCGGGCGAGGATCCGGCGCAGTCCGGCGCCGAGGGCGGGCCAGTCGAACACTCCGGGCGGATGCGTGTAGTCGACGCCCATGCCGCCGCCGACGTTGACTTCGCGCAGGTCGATTCCGCGCTCACGGGCCCAGTTCTCGGCCCAGGCGAGGACCTTGTCGACGAGCCGGAGATGGGAGTGGGCCTGGAGGCCGCTGGCAAGGTGGAAGTGGAGCCCGCGCAGCCGGACACCCGGGGCCGACTCCATCACCTCCAGGCAGCGGTCCAGTCGTACGGGATCCATGCCGAACGGCCCACCGCCCATGGCCAGAGCGACTCGGCCCACGTCCACCGGCAGGTTGACGCGCAGCAGTACCTCCACGGTCCGGTCGCCCAGCAAGGTGGCCAGCAGGCGGAGTTCGTGTTCGCTCTCGATGTGCAGGCGCTCGGCCCCCGCGTCCAGCGCGCGGGTCAGCTCCCGCTGCGTCTTGCCAGGGCCGCCGAAGGCGATCGGTGCGTCGGGGACGACGGCGCGGACGTGGTCCAGTTCGCCGCCGGAGGCCACCTCGAAGCCGTGGACGTGTCCGGCGAGGGTCCGCAGGATCCGGGGGTCGGAGTTGGCCTTGGCCGCGTACAGCAGCTCGACGCGTTCCGGCAGTGCGGCCCGGATCGTACGCACGTGCTCCCGCAGGTCCGGCAGGTCGTAGACGTAGGCGGGCAGATCGTCGTCGGGCAGCGCGGCGACGAGGTCGGACGCCTCGCGCCTCACCGGACCACCTCGCGGGGGAAGTCCCTCCCGAGCGGGCTGGGCACGGGCACGTAGGTCGCGTGCCGGTCGGCCTTGCGGGACCAGCGCAGCAGAAGGTTGGCCTTGGCCGGCAGCGGTACGCCACACAACAGGGCGCGCAGGCGCGGCGGTTCGGCGGCCGTACGGGCGTAGGCGGCGAGGTGGTCGCGGACCAGGCCCCAGAGGGCGGGTTCCAGCGTCGGGTCGAGGTCGGCCAGGGCGCTGAGCATTTCGGCGGTGTGGTTGACCAGGAGGCAGTACGCGACCCGGTTCCAGCCGTGTTCGGGATCGTAGGTGAGGGAACCTCGTACGTCGGCCGGGAGATCCGCGAGGGCCTGCCGGTGGCGGCCGGGCAGGAGCTTGGTGCCCTCCAGGTCGCGGAAGAGCATCTGCGCGGGTGTGCCGTCGGCATCGACGCCGACGACGACGTTCTGCAGATGGGGTTCGAGCACGACACCGTGTTCGAAGTAGGCGGCCAGCACCGGTGGCAGCAACAGCCGAAGGTACGCGTCCCACCAGGCCAGGACGTCTCCGTCGCCGCGGGCGAGCAGTCGCGAGACATGGGCCGGACCGGTCGGGTACTCGTCCGCCACCGCGGCGGCGAGCAGGGGTGTCACCCCGGGACGCAGATGGTGGCGCAGGCCGGAGCGGACGATGACACCGAAGCCCTCCAGGAGGGCGGTGTCGCCGGCCGTGTCGAGGGTCCGGTAGCCGGGCTCGGCCAGGAGCGCGCACCCCGGGAAACGGCCGGCGAGTTCGACGAAGACGGGCTGGAGCAGCCGGGTGAGGGCGACAGCGCCGGACAGTTCGTAACCGGCGTGTTTGCGGACGCAGTTGGTGATGCGGACGTTGAGGCTGAACTTCAGGAACACGTCGGTCTCGGGGTCGTACAGAGTCCGCACCGATGCGGTCGGCACCCACTGCGGGCCGCCCGTGCCGGCGTCCACGACATCTCCGGCGGCGACCGCCTCGCGCAGCCGGTCGTGGTCCTTCAGCAGCCGGTGCTGCCAGGGGTGCACCGGAAGTACGGCGAACTCCGGGTCGACGACCGGGTGCAGCGTGTCCAGCGCGTGCGGCTCGCCCTCCTCCCGCACGAGGTGGCGGCGTACGGCCAGATAGCGCAGCCGGAAGCGGGCGCCGGTCTCCGGGCCGAATGCCAGCCAGTCCGCCGGGTCGCCGGTACGCGCCTTGGGAGTGGGGTGGAAGCGGTGGCCGAACACCAGGGACTGCTCCGAGGCCACATACGGGTCCGGGTCCGTCCGGCCGCCCGCCCGCTCTTCCAGTACGACGCGGATCGTCTCCCGGCTGTCGGCGACCTGGCTCAGGAACTCCTCGTTGCCAAGCCCCGTGCGCTGTTCCAGTTCGTCCTGGACGAGGCCGGCCAGCTCGCGCCAGTCCACGGTCACCCAGGCGTCGCCGTCGAGCCGTTGCACCGAGTCCTGGAAGCGGTGCGCTCCGATCAACGAGACCCGGCGCAGCGCCGTACGCAGCAGCAGGCCCCGGCGGGGCAGTCGTAGCAGGAGGTGGTCGTCGACGACTGTCACCTGGTGCTCGGGGGCGGACACCTCGCGGATCAGGCAGTTGAGCAGCGTGTGGGTCGTGACGATGTCGGCCGTCCGCGAGGGCTCCGCGGTCTGGGCGGGTACGGTGGCGGCGATGTCGGTGTGGGGGGCTGCGCTGGTGGTCATGTGGTTGCTCCAGTGGGACAGCGGTCGGTGCCTCAAGGTCAACGGCACGACGCCAAGGGGTTGGGGACGGACGTCCATTGGGCGGCGCCCGGGTCCTCGGACAGCCGCATGGCGACGGTCGCCTTCAGCGGCATCGTGTCCGCGAAGAACGCTGCCGCGTCCTCCTGATCCGGCAGGCCGGCGAACACGCGGCGCCCGACCTCGGCGACCGCGCTCCACAGCGCCCGTGGATCAGCCGCCCGGGCCCGGCCGAGGACGTCGACGAGTTCGCTGAAGACCCCGCTGATCAGGCCGCCGAAGAGCTTGGTGTGCAGGGCGCCCACGTCGTCGCCGGCGCGGCTGCCGAGCAGCGGCGGCAGCGTGAAGCCGTAGCGGGCCAGGCGGTGCGGGCTGACCCGTACGCCGTCCAGGTCCCGGTACAGCACCCGCACCGGCCGCCCGTCTCGCAGGACGACCAGGGTGTTCTGGCCGTGCGCCTCCAGTGCCACCCCCATGGACAGCAGCGTCAGGGCCGGCGGCAGGACGAGGCCGGCCAGGTCCGCCAGCCAGCTCGACGGGTCCCCCGACACCATGGCGGCTCCGGTCGCGTGCACGGCGGTGAGCGGTACCGCGATCTCACCGGCGTCGAGGTGGCATTCGGTCGATTCGCGGATCATGGCGGTCAGGCTGGCGGAGGGCTGTCCGTCCACGCACACCGAGCCGCCGCCCAGCTCCCGCAGGACCCGCAGGCTGCCGCTGTGTCCGGCCTTGTCGACGACGGCGGCGACCAGGTCGGACAAGGGGGGCCCGTCGGCGGCCTCGGCCGGGGAGATGGTGCGCCGGTAGTTGGTGACCTGGACGTCGAGCGCGGTCTTGATGTGGCAGCCCGACAGGACGCCCAGCGGTGCGAGGGTGCGCAGCGACAGCAACGGGCGGGCCGGGATCGTCTCCTCGACGACGGCCAGCTCGGGGTGGTGCCCGAGCACATGGCGCCGCTGCCATGGGTGCATCGGCAGCAGGTACGCGTCGCCGTCCCGCAGGGTGCGCGGCCAGTCGCCGGCGCCCTGCCAGCGGTCGGCCGGGACCCGGATCAGCGCGAGCCGGACGACCGGGTGGTGCTCGGGCGCGTAGGCGAGCACATCGGCGACGGACATGCCGGTGCGCGTCCGGCAGCAGGGGTGCTGCGGGTGGCCGTCGACGACCGCCTGCTCGGCATCCGTCGAGTCGGCCGGAGGGGCCTTCCGGTCCGCGTTGGCCGCCCTGGCCAGGGCCAGGTTGACGACGCTGTTGTCGAGCTCGGCCGCCAGCCGCTCCGCCGCGGGGGTATGCAGGCCGAGCTGCGCCAGCAGCTGGGCCGGACCGCTGATCGGCCCCTCCGGACCCGAGACCGCGAAGTCGTGGGGGACCTCGGCGAACGGCCGCGCGCCGGCCTCGGCCGCCGAGAGCGTTCCGCCCCGCCGCAACTCGACGACGAGGGAGTCGGACTCGCGTCGGCGCGCGGCCACACCGGGCAGCGGTTCTCGCGCGAAGGCGCCCCACAGACGGCTCAGCACGGTGGCACGTGCTCCCGGGAGTGCGGTCGCGAAGGGCTCCGCCAGGTCCGGGCGAAGACGGCGTAGTACGTCGATGGGCATGCGGTGTCCCCAGCTCCTGCGGTGGCGGGTGGTCCGGTGGCGCGCCGATGGCACCGACCGCACAACCGACGCTACGGGAAGACGATCAAGCGAATTGCCAGAGCAAATACAGGGAGAGGTCCCGGACGCACCCGAGACAGCGGTTCGCCCTCCGCGTTTTCGGCCGGTCCAGCCGATCCGGCCGAGACGGACGCCAGGGCCCGCGGGCTGACCTTGGATCAGATTCCCAGTGCCACCTGGGAGACCGAGGGCCGGCGCCCGACGTCTTAACTCTCGGCTTACGCCACGCTGGCCAGGTCCTTGATGTCGTCAACACGCCGCGCCTCGGTGAATGAGCCGATCGTGGAAGATCACCGGCTCGGGGGAGCTTGCGGCGTTTGTGCCCCGCGCGGTGGCCGGCGTCTGTGAGCCTTTCGGCATGCGTGTCTTGCTGATCGAGGACGACGACCGGGTGGCCGGGCCGTTGGCGGAGGGGCTGCGCCGTTTCGGGTTCACCGTGGAACACGCCAGAACGGGGGCCGAGGGTCTCGCCGGGCCCGAGGTGGCGATGGTGCTGCTGGACCTGGGGCTGCCCGATATGGACGGCCTCGACGTCTGCCGGGCGTTGAGGTCCCGCTCGTCGGTGCCGATCATCATGATCACGGCCAGGGACGACGAGGTGGACCGTGTACTCGGGCTCGAACTGGGTGCGGACGACTACGTCTCCAAGCCCTTCGGCGTACGGGAACTCGTCGCCCGGATCCGTGCCGTGACCCGCCGCGCCCGCCCCGCGGTCGCGGACACCCCGTGTGGATCGTCGAAGCCCTCGGACGACCTCGAGCACGCCGGGACACCCGACATCCAGCGGATCGGCCCCTTGACCATCGATTGCCGCACCCGGCAGGTGCGCCTGGGGCAGTCGTCCGTCGCCCTCGCGCCCAAGGAGTTCGACCTGCTCACCTGCCTCGCCGAGGACCCCGGCGCCGTCTGCTCCCGCCGGCAGATCCTCGACACGGTCTGGGAACCGAACTTCTTCGGCCCCACCAAGACCCTGGACGTCCACATCGCCGCGCTGCGCCGCAAACTCGGCGACGCGTCCTGGATCGAGAACATCCGCGGAATCGGCTTCCGTCTCGTCCTCCCGGCATCCCTCGACGCCACCTCCGCCGCGGTAGGGGCACGCGGCGGAGACATCCGGTGACTCGTCGCCTCCTGCTCGGCCACCTGAGCCTGATACTGCTCGTCCTGCTCGCGCTCGAAGTGCCCTTCGGCCTCTTCTACGCCCGGAGCGAGCTGTCCCGCTTCTCCCACACGGCGGAGCAGGGGGCGACGACGCTCGCGGAGGTCTGCGAGGACAAGATGGAGCACGGACTGACAGCCGACCTGCCCGAACTCGCCGTCGGGTACGGGCAGCGGACCGGCGGCACCGTGCTCGTCGCCGACCGACGGGGCGTCGTTCTCACCGACACCGCTGCCCCCGCCATGGTCGGCAAGGACCTGTCCGCCGAGCCGGACATCTCCTCGGCACTGCACGGTCGCCCCGCTGTCGGCACCCGCGGGGCCCCGCCCGCGGACGGTGAGTTCCTCTTCGTCACCGTCCCCGGCGGGCCCAACGCCGCCGTCGCCTGTGTGGTGCGAACGGTGTACGCACTCGGCCCGCTCAAGGCAAGGGTGCACACCACCTGGCTGGTCCTCGCCGCCGTCGGGCTCGGGGTGATCGCCCTCGCCTCCCTGATCGGGTTCGCTTTCGCGCGCTCGATCACCCGGCCCGTACAGGCCTTGGAGCGCGCCACCGCTCAGCTCGCCGAAGGCCGGATCACCGATCCACCGGCGACCGACCACGGGCCACCGGAACTGCGCCGGCTCGCCGCGTCGTTCACGCGGACCGCGACCCGGCTCCAGCACCTGCTCCAAGCCCAGCAGGCGTTCGCCTCCGACGTGTCACACCAGCTGAAGACCCCCCTGACCGCACTGCGTCTGCGCCTGGAGAACTTCGAGCCGCACCTCGCCCCCTGCGCCCAGGACAGCCTCGACAAGGCACTCGGGGAGCTGGAGCGCCTCAGCCGCATGGTGCAGGGGCTGCTCGCTCTCGCACGGCTGGAGAACACCGAGATCCGGGCGGAGGCAGCCGACCTCAATACCGTCGTCGCCGATCGCGCGGACATCTGGACCGCCTTCGCCGACGAGCAGCAGGTCGACATCGTCGTGTCCGAAGGCACGTCCGTACAGGTGTTGGCGATCCCCGGCGCACTGGAGCAGATCATCGACAACCTGCTCTCCAACGCGCTGCGGGTGTCCGCACCGGGAACCGCCGTCACCATGGCCGTCGTCGCCACCCCCGCACAAGGCACCCGCACCCCGCCCATGGCCGAGCTGCACGTGATCGACCAGGGCCCCGGCATGACCGAGGCCGAACGGCACCGGGCCTTCGACCGCTTCTGGCGAGCTCCCCACGCCGACCACGACGGCACCGGCCTCGGACTACCACTGGTCCGGCACCTCACCCGCGCCGGAGGTGGCGAGGTCACCCTGGAGGCGGCCCCCGGCGGCGGACTCGACGCCGTCGTCCGCCTCCGGCACGCCGAATGCAGCACCCGGCAGGATCGCCTCGTCACCACAGCGGACGTCGGCTCGGCGGCCCCCTCCGCACCCGCACGGTGAGGCACAACCCAGCGAAACGCCGGCACCGGTCCCCGAGAATGATCAAGGGCCGGTTTCGGATACCTCCGAAACCGGCCCTGACCTGCGACTGTCTCCAGTCGGGACGACAGGATTTGAACCTGCGACCCCTTGACCCCCAGTCAAGTGCGCTACCAAGCTGCGCCACGTCCCGCTGCCGTTTGACCTGGGATTTCCCCGGCCGAAACGCGCAGGGAAACAATACCGCACTCGCCGTGCTGGTCGCGCGCGCCTTTCGCCTGTTGACCTCAAGCTTGGTTGAGGTCGCACGATCGACCCCATGACGATCACAACGGACGAACACCGCGTCCACGGGTACGCCGACCTCCCCGCCCTGATGCGGCTGATGACCGGCGACGAGAAGCACGGCCCGGCCGCCACCTCCACGCTCGACGTGCTGTGGGTGCTCTACGACCGGGTGCTGAGGGTCACACCAGGGCGGCCGGACGATCCGGGCCGGGACCGGTTCCTGCTGAGCAAGGGGCACGGGCCCATGGCGTACTACGCCGTGCTGGCCGCGAAGGGCTTCGTACCGGTGGCCTGGCTGCCCGGCTTCGGCTCGTACGACTCCCCGCTCGGCCATCACCCGGACCGTGTGCTGGTGCCGGGGGCGGAGATCGGCAGCGGCTCGCTCGGGCACGGCCTGCCGATCGCCGTGGGCACCGCCCTGGGACTGCGGGCGCGGGGGCTGCACGATCCGGCGGTGTGGGTGCTGATCGGCGACGCCGAGCTGGACGAGGGCAGCAATCACGAGGCGATCGCCTTCGCCGGGCCCGCGGCACTGGAGCGGCTGCACACCGTGGTGATCGACAACTCCTCCGCCAGCCATGCGCTGCCCGGTGGGATCGCCGCCCGGTTCGAGGCCGCGGGCTGGTCCGCGACGACCGTCGACGGACGCGATCACGAGGCCCTGTACGCCGCGTTCACGGCTCCGCACCCGGGGCGGCCGCACGTGGTCGTGGCCCGCGTCGAGCCGTAGAACGCCTGACCCCCGCCCCTCCCGTTCCCCCTCCCCCGCTCTCCGGAAAGGGCACCTCTTCCATGGACACCATGCGTGATCGTTTCGCACTCGTCGTCTCCCGGCTGCTGGACGACGACCCCCGGGTCGCGGTCGTCCTCGCCGAGATCGGCAGGGACGGTTTCGCGGAGGCCGCGCGCCGGCATCCCGACCGGGTGATCAACGTCGGCATCCGTGAGCAGTTGCTCGTCGGGGCCGCCGCCGGCCTGGCGCTGACCGGACTGCGGCCGGTCGTGCACACCTTCGCGAGCTTCCTCGTGGAGCGGCCGTTCGAGCAGCTCAAGCTGGACCTGGGGCACCAGGACACCGGGGCGGTGCTGGTGAGCGCCGCCGCCTCCTTCGACTGGCCGGCCGGGGGCTACACGCACATGGCCCCGGGCGACGTGGCCCTCCTCGACACGCTGGACGGCTGGACCGTCCATGTGCCCGGGCACCCCGACGAGGCCGAGACGCTGCTGCGGCACGCGGTCGCCGCGGGCGACGACCGGGTGTACGTACGCCTCTCCGTCCAGTCCAACCGGCACGCCCGGGCGATCGACGGCCGGACCTTCGTGACGGTCCGGGAGGGCGGCCGCGGTGTCGTGGTCGCGGTCGGCCCGATGCTGGACGCGGTCCTCGCGGCCACCGAAGGGCTGGACGTGACCGTGCTGTACGCGACGACCGTACGGCCGTTCGACGCGGCGGGCCTGCGCCGGGCGACACAGGCCGCCGGCAACGACGTCGTGCTGGTCGAGCCGTATCTCGCGGGGACGTCCACGGGCGCGGTGAGCGAGGCACTGGCCGACGTCCCGCACCGGGTGCTGGGCCTGGGCGTGGGCCGCCGCGAGCTGCGCCGCTACGGCGGCCTCGAGGACCATGTGGCCGCGCACGGACTCGACGCGCACAGTCTGCGCGAGCGGATCGGCGGTTTCGTCGGGGCGTACGCTTCCGGCGCGTGAGCCCGGCGTACGTTTCCGGCGTACGTTTCCGGCGCGGGTCCGGTGCGGGTCCGGCACGCGAGTCCGGCACGCGAGTCCGGCACGCGAGCCCGGCGCGCGGGTCCGGCTCGGGCCTCGTCAGGGCGCCTTCGGGGCGGGAGCGTCGGCGTCGGTGCGGACGAGGCCGCGGGTCGCCGGGACGGCGAGGAGGGCCGCGGCCACCGCCGGGCTCGCGCGGCGGAGACCAGCAGGACACGGCCGGCGCCCAGCGCGTCGGCCGCCGGCCCCGCGAGGGCCGGAGGCGGGCCCGCGTCCCCTCACCGCCTGAGCCGCGGGATCATGCCACGCCCCGGCCGGGCCCACGGGGATGTTTCACTCCCCGGACGGCATGCCCAACTCGGGGTGGACGTCCAGGAGTCGGGGCGGGGCCGCCTGGCGCCAGGAGTCGGCCAGGACGTCACGCAGCTCCTCCTCGCCCTCCAGCGCGGTCAGTCGCGCTCTGATCCAGGCGAACTGGGCCTCGTGGCCCGCGATCCAGAACTTGTCCGGCTCGGCCAGCACCAGCTCGTCCCGCTCCTCCTTGGGGCAGCGGACGGCGATGGACGTCTCGTCCTCGGGCAGGGTCGCGAACATCTTCCCGGCGACCCGGAACGTCGGCATGTTCCAGGCGACCTTCTCCGTGACCTCCGGCAGGGACAGGGCGATTCGGCGTACGTCTTCTGAGTCCGGCATGCCACGCACCGTAGCCCCTGCCACTGACAGTCACCCCGTGGCCGTCGACCCCGGCCCGGAGCCCGGCCGCTGGTCCTGCGCCGCCTCGCCCAGTGCCTCCAGCACCGGCCGGATCAGCGGGTGCCCCTCGGCGCCGCGGCGTACGGCGGCGAACACCCGGCGGGTCGGGGCCACGCCGTCGACCGGGCGGACGACCACGCCGGCGAGGTCCATGCCGCGCAGGGCGGAGCGCGGCACCAGGGCCACCCCGGCGTCGGCCGAGGACAGGGCGACGACGGCCCGGAAGTCGTCGGAGGAGTGTTCCAGGCGGGGCTGGAAGCCGGCGCTCTCGCAGGCCAGGACGACCACGTCGTGGCAGGGGTTGCCGGGGTAGGGGCCGATCCACGCGTCCTTGGCCAGTTCGGCCAGGGGCACCTCGGCGCTGTCGGCGAGGCGGTGGGTGAGCGGCACGACGGCGTCGAACGGCTCGGCGTACAGCGGCACATGGGTGAGCCGGGGGTCGCCGGCCGCCGGGGCGCCCCGGTACTCGACGGCGACCGCCACGTCCACCTGCCGGTCCAGCACCATCGGCAGGCTGGCGTCACCCTCGGCGTCCTGGACCCGGATGCGGATGCCGGGCGCGCGTGCCGACAGGCGGGACACGGCCGGGGCCACGACCTGGGCGATGCCGGTCGCGAAGGCGGCCACGGTGACCGTGCCCGCCTCGCCCGAGCCGTAGGCGGACAGCTCGGCCTCGGCCCGCTCCAGCTGGGCGAGGACGGCGTTGGTGTGGCTGAGCAGGATCTCGCCCGCCGGGGTGAGCCGTACGCCCTTGGCGCCGCGCTCGACCAGGCGATGGCCGGTCTCCTGCTCCAGGGCCGTCAGCTGCTGGGAGACCGCGGAGGGGGTCAGATAGAGCGCGGCGGCCGCCGCGGTGACCGTGCGGTGGTCGGCCACCGCACGGAGGATGTGGAGCCGCCGTGCCTCGATCATGCCTCCGATTATCCCAGGCGGACCGCCCTGGTCAGGCGGCCAGCTCGGCACGCGCCGCGACGAAGGCGTCGACCGCGCGGTCGACGTCCTGCGTGGAGTGCGCGGCGGACAGCTGGACGCGGATACGGGCCTGGCCCTGCGGGACGACCGGGTAGGAGAAGCCGATCACGTAGACCCCGCGCTCCAGCAGAAGTTCGGCCATCCGGGCCGCCCGCGCGGCGTCGCCGATCATGACGGGCGCGATGGCGTGGTCACCGGGGAGGATGTCGAAGCCCTCCTCGGTCATCCGGCGGCGGAACAGCGCGGTGTTCTCGGTGAGCCTGACGCGCAGGTCGTCGGCCGACTCCAGCAGGTCGAGGACCTTGAGGGACGCGGCCGCGATCACCGGGGCGAGCGTGTTGGAGAACAGGTACGGGCGGGAGCGCTGGCGCAGCAGCGCGACGATCTCGGCGCGGGCGGCGACGTAGCCGCCGGAGGCGCCGCCGAGGGCCTTGCCGAGGGTGCCGGTGATGATGTCGACGCGGTCCATGACGCCGTGCAGTTCCGGGGTGCCGCGGCCGGTGGGGCCGACGAAGCCGACGGCGTGCGAGTCGTCGACCATGACCATGGCGTCGTAGCGCTCCGCGAGGTCGCAGATCTCGGCGAGCGGGGCCACATAGCCGTCCATGGAGAAGACGCCGTCGGTGACGACGAGCTTGCGCCGCGCGCCGCCCTCGGTGGCCTCCTTGAGCCTGGCCTCCAGGTCGACGAGATCGCGGTTGGCGTACCGCAGGCGGCGAGCCTTGGACAGGCGGATGCCGTCGATGATGGAGGCGTGGTTGAGGGCGTCGGAGATCACCGCGTCCTCCTCGCCGAGCAGGGTCTCGAAGACACCGCCGTTGGCGTCGAAGCAGGAGGAATACAGGATCGTGTCCTCCTGGCCGAGGAACGCCGACAGGCGCGCCTCCAGCTCCTTGTGGACCTCCTGGGTGCCGCAGATGAAGCGGACGGATGCCATGCCGTAGCCCCAGCGGTCCAGCGCCTCGTGGGCGGCGGCGATCACCTCGGGGTGGTCGGCCAGCCCGAGGTAGTTGTTGGCGCAGAAGTTGAGGACCTCGCCGGGGCGGCCGCCGGCGGTGACGCCGACGGTCGCGGACTGCGGGGTACCGATGACCCGCTCGGGCTTGTGCAGGCCGGCGGCGCGGATCTCGTCGAGGGTGGCGCGCAGGTCGTCTCGTACGGTGTCGAACACGGGAAAGCTCCTGGGATGTGCGTGGCGCGAGGGGCGGGGAGGGAGGGGGTGCGGTCCGCGGTCACTCGGTCCAGTCGAGGATGACCTTGCCGCCCTTGCCGCTGGCGGCGTCGGCGAAGGCGGCCTCGAAGTCGCGGTAGCCGTACCGGCCGGTGATCACCGGGGCGAGGTCGAGGCCGCTCTCCAGCAGCACCGACATCGCGTACCAGGTCTCGAACATCTCGCGGCCGTAGATGCCCTTGATGGTGATCATCGAGGTGACGATCCGCGCCCAGTCGACGGGGAACTCCTGCGCCGGCAGGCCGAGCATCGCGATCCGGCCGCCGTGGGTCATGTTGGCGATCATGTCCCGCATGGCCTCGGGGCGGCCGGACATCTCCAGGCCGATGTCGAAGCCCTCGCGCAGGCCCAGCTCCCGCTGACCGTCGGCGATCGTCGTCCCGGCCACGTTCAGGGCGAGGCTCACGCCGATCTTGCGGGCCAGTTCCAGGCGCTCCTCGCTGACGTCGGTGACGACGACGTGGCGGGCGCCCGCGTGCCGGGCCACCGCGGCGGCCATCAGGCCGATCGGTCCGGCGCCGGTGATCAGGACGTCCTCACCGACCAGCGGGAACGACAGCGCGGTGTGCACGGCGTTGCCGAACGGGTCGAAGATGGCGGCGATGTCGAGGTCGACGGGGACGCGGTGCACCCACACGTTGGACGCGGGCAGCGCGACGTACTCGGCGAAGGCGCCGTCCCGGCCGACGCCGAGGCCGACGGTGGCCCGGCACAGGTGGCGGCGGCCGGCCAGGCAGTTGCGGCACTTGCCGCACACCAGGTGACCCTCGCCGCTGACCCGGTCGCCGATGCGGATCTCGGCGACGTCCCGGCCGACCTCGACGACCTGCCCGACGAACTCGTGGCCGACGACGAGGGGCGTGCCGATCGCCTGCTGCGCCCAGCCGTCCCAGGCCCGGATGTGCAGGTCGGTGCCGCAGATACCGGTCCGCATGACCTTGATGAGCACGTCACCGGGGCCGATCGTGGGCTCCGGGACGTCCGTCAGCCAGAGCCCGGGCTCCGCCTTCTCCTTGACCAGCGCCTTCAACGCTACGGCTCCTGTGGGTGAGGTCCCGGCCCACGGCGATGCCGAAGCAGCCCGCACCGGGTCAGAGGGGTGGTGGAATCACCCCGCAATCTGCCGTATGCGCGGGCCCGGGTCCATCGAGCTTTTCTTAACCGGCGCCTCAGCTTTCCTTCATGCCCCTCCCGACGCTCGCCCATGTCACAGGGGCAGACCGTCCTCCACGCTCCGCTCGAACCGGACGACCAGGTCGGCTGCCAGGGCTTTGATGGTCTCCAGGCCCGCGCGTCCCCAGACCCGGGGTGCCGTGTCGGCGGCACACACGGTGCCGAGAGCCATGCCGGAACTGTCGATAAGCGGCGCGCCGAGATACGACCGAATGCCGTACTCGTCGACGACAGGATTGCCGGCGAACCGTGGATAGTCGCGGACGTCCTCGAGGACCAGCGCCTTGCGGCGGACCACCACATGGGGGCAGAAACCGTGGTCGCGCGGCAGGGTCCGGCCGAGTTCGGCCCGGGTGCCGTCCTCGCGGACGAGCGGCGCCACGGCGGGGACGCGCAGGCCCGCGAAGAACTGGTGGTCCTCGCCGATGAAGTTGACCATGGCGTACGGCGCCCCGGTGAGCTGGGCCAGGTGCTCGGCGAAGACGTCGAGGGCCGGGGCGGGCCGGTCGGCCAGGCCGAGCCGGCGCAGCCGGCGGACCCGGGCGGGGGCCTCTTTGTCCTCGGGGGTGAGCAGCAGACCCCGGACCGGCCGGGGCGGCTCGTAGCTCATGGCCGGGCTCCGTCGCTGTGGGCGTACCTCATACAGGGGCTCCGTGGGCGGTAGGGCGGAATCACATGTGGGCGCCACGGGTGGGCGCGGGCTCCGGGGTGTGGGCGAGCAGATGACGGACGAGGGTGAGCAGGGTCTGGACGCCGGAACTGGAGATACGGGCGTCGCAGCGGACGATCGGGACCTCCGGGGCCAGGTCGATGGCGGCCCGCACCTCCTCGGGGTCGTAGCGGTAGGAGCCGTCGAACTCGTTGACGGCGATGATGAAGGCGAGCCCGCGCTCCTCGAAGAAGTCGACGGCGGCGAAGCACTCCTGCAGCCGGCGGGTGTCGGCGAGGATGACGGCGCCGAGCGCGCCCTCGGACAGCTCGTCCCACATGAACCAGAACCGCTCCTGTCCCGGCGTGCCGAACAGGTACAGGACGTGTTCGGGATCGAGGGTGATCCGGCCGAAGTCCATGGCGACCGTGGTCTCCATCTTGTTCTCGATGCCCTCGAGGTTGTCCGTCGCGACGCTGACCGTGGTGAGCAGCTCCTCCGTACTGAGCGGCGCGATCTCGCTGACCGCGCCCACGAAGGTCGTCTTGCCGACGCCGAACCCGCCCGCCACGAGGATCTTGAGGGCGGTGGGGAACGGGTCAGAGCTGTCGTCGTAGTCCATCGAGCACTGCCTCCAGCAGAGACCGGTCAGTGGGTGTGTGGTGGAACGCGGGCGGCTTGGTGGTGAGCGCACCGCAGTCGACCAGGTCGGAGAGCAGCACCTTGGTGACCACGGCGGGCAGTCTCAGCTGGGCGGCGGCCTCGGCGACCGAGACCGGGGCCCGGCACAGGTCGAGTGCCTGTGCGTGCTCGGGTCCGAGGTAGCCGAGCGGGGTCACTCCGGTGGCCATCACCTGCGACATCAGGTCGAGGGCGACGCTCGGCTCGGTGCGGCCGTTGCTGACCGTGAACGGGCGCACCAGCCGTCCGGCCGCGTCGTCGAGCCAGGGTCCGTCGCCGGCCGTGGCCACGCTCAAGGCCTCGTCGCCGTGGATTCGACGGCGTGCTGCCGGGGCGCGGTGACCAGGTAGGGGCGGACGCTCTTGACCAGCATCGCCATCTCGTAGCCGAGGACGGCCGCGTCCGCCTCCCGGCCGGCCAGCACCGCCAGGCAGGTGCCGGAGCCGGCGGTGGTGACGAACAGCAGGGTGGAGTCGAGTTCGACGACGACCTGGCGGACGTCTCCGCCGTCACCGAACCGGATGCCCGCGCTGCGGCCGAGCGAGTACAGGCCGGAGGACAGGGCCGCCATGTGGTCGGCGCTGTCGGGGTCGAGACCGTGTACGGACTTCACCAGTCCGTCGCTCGACAGGAGCACCGCGCTGCTGGTGTGCGGTACGCGCTGCACGAGGCCGCTCAGCAGCCAGTCGAGGTCGGAGGCGTGGGCGGTCGGCGCATCGCTCGCCATGGTGGATCGACTCCTTGGGGGTACGTAGCGTCTGCGGGAGCGCTGGTAGGGGGCTTACGGGTGCTCGGGGCGCACCGGGGGCGGGGCGGTCAGCCGGCCGGGGCGCTCCCGTCGGGCCGGCCGTCGCCATGGGTTCCGTCGGATACGGGCGCGTGGGTGCGCGCCTGGGGTGGGGGCACTGAGGCCAAGTGGTCCGGGACCGTGTGGTGGGGCGCCATGTGGTCCGGGACCGGGTCGTCCGGGGCCATGTCGTCCGGGACCGTGTGGTGGGGCGCCATGTGGTCTCCGCCCATGTGGTCCCCGCCCATGGAGTTCGTCTCCATGTGGTGCGTGGCCATGTGGTGCGTGGCCATGTGGTGCGTGGCCATGTGGGGTGGGCCTTCGGACCCGGCGTGTGCGCGCGGGGGTTCGGCGGGATCGGGCGTGGAGTCCATGTGCCGGGGCCCCCGGTAGGCCGGTTCCCCGTAGGTCCACTTCAGGCCGGATGGCTCCGGGGGCTGTGCATCCAGGCCCGGCAGCTCTCCGTACGGCGGCTGCCGGTCCGGTGACGTGTCGCTCGCCGATCCCGTGTGCTGCTGTGCCTCGGCGAGGCCCATCCCGCGCTGGAACGCGGCCATCAGACCCGGGTCGTGGCACACGGCGGTGTCGCACTCCTGGCGGGGAGCGGGACCGCCGCGCAGCTGGGGCACGAGATGTTCCTGGGCACGGCGCCTGGGCAGTTGGGGTTTGTCCATGGTGCCGCGCACGGTGCCGTCACGCGGGGTGGGCAGGATGCCCGCATGCGCCTCCACCATCTGACGGTCCTCGGCGCTGATGCCGGGCAGGGCCTCGGCGGGATTCGGCCGGGCGATCCGGGCACCGCGCACGGGGAGCGGGGCGGCCGGCCCGCCGGTCCGGCCGCCGGAGCCGCTCTCCCCACTCCGGCGCCCGGAGCCGCGCTGGGCGTGTCGGCGCCGCCCGGTACCAGGAGCCGAGCCGGGCCCGGGCGCCGTCCCGGATTCCACCCCGGGTCCGGGGCCTGTCCCGGGGCCAAGTCCGAGCCTCGAGTCGCTCATGGCCTCGGCCGTGGCCTCCGACGCCCTCCGCTCCCCGGCGATGTGTTCTTCGGGGACCTGCTCTCCCGGAATCCGCTCCGGTGGCGCCGGTGGCACCGGTAGCGCCGGGACCCGCTGCGGCGGCGCTACGGGCACCGCCGGCTCGGGCGTCGGCTGCGCCGGTCCGGTGGTCGCGCCGGTCGGCTCGGGCGCCGTGCCCAACAGCACCTGTGGGACGACGAGTACGGCCTGGACACCGCCGTAGATGTTGGTCTGCAACCGCACGGTGATGCCGTGCCGGCGGGCGAGCTGGGACACGACGTAGAGGCCGATGCGGCCGTCGGCCAGCAGGCTGGCCACGTTGACCTGGTCGGGGTCGCAGAGCAGCGCGTTCATCCGGTGCTGTTCGACGACAGGCATGCCGAGTCCCCGGTCCTCGACCTCCACCGCGAGCCCGGAGGTGACCAGGTTGGCGCGGAGCAGCACCTGTGTCTGCGGGGCGGAGAACACCGTGGCGTTCTCGATGAGTTCGGCGAGCAGATGGATGACGTCGGCGACGGCGTGGCCGCGCAGCTCGCCGGCGATCGGCGGCACCAGCTTGACCCGGGAGTACTGCTCGACCTCGGCGATGGCGGAGCGCAGCACCTCGGTCATGCTCACCGGGTTGCTCCACTGGCGCCGGGAGACGGCGCCGCCGAGCACGGCGAGGTTCTCGGCGTGCCGCCGGATCCGGGTGGCCAGGTGGTCGACGTGGAACAGGCCCTTGAGCAGGGCGGGGTCCTCGATCTCGTTTTCCAGCTCGTCGAGGATCGAGATCTCCCGGTGCACGAGGGACTGCAGCCGCCGCGCGAGGTTGACGAAGACCTCCAGCTTCTGTTCGTTGCCCGCCTGGCTGGAGAGCTGGGCCGCCCGCACGACGGCGGTGACGGCGCCGTCGTGCGCGCGGGCCAGGTCGGCGGCGAGCAGTTCGAAGTCGTCGGCGTCCGCCGGCGACCGGCGGCGCGGGGCGCGCTGCGGCGGCGGGGTCTCGCCCTGGCGCAACGCGTCGACGAGGGCGTGCAGGTCGGCCTCGCCGCGCGCCGTCGTGCGGCGCAGCGCGTCCACCCGGTCCGTGACGGAGCGGGCGGCCCGGTCGGCGGCCACGGCGGCGATGAGGATGCCCGCGACGGCGACGGTGACCGCCCCGGCGAGCACCGCCCACAGGGTGGGCCCGGTGCGCCCGCCCAGGGAGCGGATGCTGAACAGCACGGCGGCGGTGGCGCTGAGCGCGACCGCGAGGGGCGGCAGTACCGCGAGCCGCATGAGCTGGGGCCGTATATGCGTTTCGGGCAGTGCGGGAGCGGGTCGGGCGACCGGCCGCCCGTGCCGGCCGCCCTCGCGGCGGTCGGCGCGCGTGGCCGGTGCTCGGAGGTGAGACATCTGCGTCCTCGTACTGGTCCGTCGGGCCTGTTCTCTCGCGAGGTGCGGGCATGCGTGGATGCGCGCGCACGTCATCGCGATGCCGGTCGGCGGGACCGCTGCACGCGGCCCTACGACGCCCGACGGACACTCACAGTAGTTGCCTGCGCATCATGTGCGGTGGGCAGTTGACAAAGTACTGCGAGGAGCGTCCCGCTCTGGTATGAAGCCTCGTACGAAAGACCGATAGTCGGGCCCGGACCCGCCCGGCAACCCGAAAGCAATCGATAACACCTGGTCAAAACCGGTCAGCGGCAGGGGTGCCCGCAATGGACAGGGGCCGACCCGCGTCTGCGGATCGGCCCCTGAGGGGACGGTGTCGCGCCGTCGCCCCGCACCCGGCGGGCCGGAACGTGCCGCCAGGCTGCCCGCCACATTGTCACGGAGAGTATCGGCGTTGGCCTTACCCTTGCGGGTGCTCCCGGATCGGCGGGGAACGGCTCGTTCAGCCGCGCTTGGGCGGCTCGGCGACGAAGGCGCCGACGGAGCGCCAGGTACGCCGGACGTCACCCGACACGCCCCGCCACCACGCCTCGGCCGGGAGCTTGCCCGCCGGTTCGAAGGGCTCGCCGGGCCGGGGCAGGGCGACGGCCTGGCCGGCCTCCTCCGCCGCCTCCTTCGTCCACTCCCCCGGCTCGGCCCAGGCGTGCGGCGCCAGGTTGAAGGTGGCCCAGTGGATCGGCAGGAGCACTCCGTGCGGTGCACCGCCCTGGAGGTCGAGATGGGCGCGCAGTCCCTCCCCGGGCGTCATGTGGATGTCGGGCCAGAACTCGCTGTAGGCCCCGAGCTGGATCATCGTGGCGTCGAACGGGCCGTGCGCGGCGCCGATGTCCTTGAAGCCGTCGAAGTAGCCGGTGTCGCCGCTGTGGTAGATCCGGTGCTCGTCACCGGCGACCGCCCAGGACGCCCAGAGGGTGTGCTGGGTGTTGCGCAGTCCGCGCCCGCAGAAGTGGCGGGCCGGGGTGGCCGTGAGGGTGAGGCCGCCGACCTTGGTGGACTCGTGCCAGTCCAGTTCCCGCAGGCGGTCCGGGGAGACACCCCAGTGTTCGAGGTGGGCGCCCACGCCGAGGGGCACCGCGAACACGGTGTCCGTGCCGGCGAGCGCCTTGATGGTGGGCAGGTCCAGGTGGTCGTAGTGGTCGTGCGAGATCACGACGACGTCGACCTCGCCGAGCGCGGCCAGCGGCAGCGGCACGGGGTGCAGCCGCTTCGGGCCGGCGAAGGGGAAGGGGGAGCAGCGCTCGCCCCAGACGGGGTCGAACAGCACCCGGTGGCCGTCGATCTCCGCGAGCACGCTGGAGTGCCCCATCCAGGTCAGCCGCAGCCCCGTGGCGGGCGGTGCGGCCAGGTCGGCGTAGGTCGTGGGGTGCACCGGGACGGTTCCCTTGGGCGCCCGCAGGGGCCGGGTGTCCTTGTCGAGGAACACCTTCGCGAAGTCCAGCGCGGAGCCGGAGGGGCGGGTGCGGGCCACACCGCCGGGGTTCTGGAAGACGCCGTCCTTGAAGTGCGGGGAACGGCGGATGCGCGCGAGGCGCTCACCGCCCGGGTCCGCGCCGAAGGCCGCGGGCCGCAGCGCGCGAAGGCCGGAGCTCGAGGGACGCGGACCGGTCACGGTACCTCCAGGAGACGTGGCTGAGGTCCTCCATTATGGTCGGCGTGCCCGGGAGCCCGGGACCGCCGGGCCCTCTTCGAACCGCCGGCGGGCGCTCCCGAAGGCGCGTCCGGCGCGTTGACAGGGTCCGGAGCGGCTCCGAATACTGACTCACGGTTCAGTAACAGCCCGAGGAGACCCCATGACCGCCCCCGCCCCGCTGCTCTCGCTGTCCTGGACCGACCACGTCACCGGCCGGCGGGGCTTTCTGGTCGTGGACCGGCTGGTACGGGGCGTGGCGAGCGGCGGACTGCGGATGCGCCGGGGCTGCACGCTGGCGGAGGTGGCGGGGCTTGCCCGCGGCATGACGATGAAGGAGGCGCTGCACTACGACCCCGAGGCCCGCTACGTCCCGCTCGGCGGCGCCAAGGGCGGCATCGACTGCGATCCGCGGGCCCCGGAGGCGTACGGGCTGCTGGTGCGCTACCTGCGTGCGATGCGGCCGTACGTGGAGAGCTGCTGGACCACCGGCGAGGATCTGGGGTTGAGCCAGGACCTGGTGGACCGCGCGGCGGCGGAGGCGGGCCTGGTCTCCTGCGTTCAGGCGGTGTACCCGCTGCTGGACGACGAGACGGCGGCTCGGGGGCGGCTCGCGGAGGCGTTCGCGGTCGACGTGGACGGCATCGGACTGGACGAGCTGGCCGGTGGCTGCGGGGTCGCCGAGTCGGTGCTCGCGGCACTCGACCGGGCGTCGGTGCCGTATCGGGGCACCCGGGTCGCCGTCCAGGGGTTCGGCACGATGGGCGGGGCCACCGCGCGCTTCCTGGCGCGCGCGGGTCTGACCGTGGTCGCCGTCGCCGACGTCAAGGGCACGATCGCCAATCCGGCGGGCCTGGACGTCGAGGCGCTGCTGGCCGGGCGGGACGGCTACGGCACGGTGGACCGAGGGGTGCTGCGCTCCGGCGACCGCGAACTGCCCGGCGACGCCTGGCTGTCCGTGGCGGCGGAGGTACTCGTGCCGGCGGCCGTGTCGTACGCGATCGGCGTGGCCGACCAGGCGCGGATCGGTGCCCGCTGGATCGTCGAGGCCGCCAACATGCCCGTACTGCCCGAGGCGGAGGCGCTGCTGACCGCGCGCGGGGTGACGGTGCTGCCGGACGTGGTGGTCAACTCCGCGACGAACGCCTGGTGGTGGTGGACGCTGTTCGGTGACATCGGCGCCGATGCCGACGAGGCGTTCGCGCACATCCGGCGGTCGATGCGCGCCCTGGTCGCTCTGGTGCTCGACCGCGCGGAAGCCGACGGCACGACCCCGCGAACGGCCGCGCACGCCGTGGTGACCGCCCGGCTGCCGGTGATCGCGGAACGCTTCGGATGGTACCGCTGAGCGAGCCCGGGCCCGTCTCGCCGGGCTCCTGCGGCCGCCGGTGCCACTGGCCTTCGAGCGCTCCGCCTCCGGTGCCGCCCGCCGGGGTTGCCCCGGGTGGTGTCGTCCGGCCGGCCGGTGGGCTCTTTGGGCAGGTCCTTGACAAAGGGCTAGGGTGACCGCGTGGCGAGAGTGCGGTTGAGTGTGGCCGAGCGGCGGGAGGACCTGCTGCGGGCCGCCATCGGGCAGATCGAGGCGCGGGGCGTGGCGGCGATCAGGATCGCCGACGTGGCCGCGACGCTCGGGGTGAGCAACGCGCTGGTGCTGTACCACTTCTCCACCAAGGAGAAGCTGGTCGCGGCCGCGTTCTCGTACGCGGCGCAGGACGACCTCTCACATCTGCGCAAGCTGCTGGGCCGCCGCACGTCGGCCCTGCGCCGGCTGCGGGCGGCGGTGCGCTGGTACGCGCCCACCGGACAGGCCAAGGGCTGGCGGCTGTGGATCGAGGGCTGGGCCGTGGCCCTGCGCGAACCCGCCCTGCGCGAGGTCTCCCGGGATCTGGACAAGCAGTGGAAGGCCGCGATCACCGAGGTCATCGCCGAGGGTGTGGCGGCGGGCGAGTTCACGTGCGCCGACCCTGCCGCTACCGCCCTGCGGCTGACGGCCCTGCTGGACGGCCTGGCCGTACAGCTGACGTCGTACCCGGGGGCGGTGCCGCGCTCGCGCGCACAGGAGTGGGTCGACGAGGCCCTGGCCCGGGAACTGGGCCTGGACCGGCGGGCGTTGACCGAACGCGGGCGATAGGGGCGCGGCCGGAGACGACGGCATGGCACGCGCCGGCCCCGGGCCGCCCGGGTGAACGGCCCGGAGCGGGCGCGGCGGGGTCAGGCCACGGAGGCGATCCGCGACTTGATGTCGTCCGGCGACAGGGAGCCCTTCGCCGTCACATGGTCGCCGGAGGACTCGCCGCGCAGCCGCCGGCCGATCCACGGGACGAGGAACTCGCGAGCCCACTGGACGTCGTCGCGCCGGACCTCCAGGGTGCCGCGCTGCGGCAGCGGCGGCCACGGCTGTTCCGGGTCGGCCGGGACGTCGAGGCCGAGGGCGAGCCCGGCCCGCAGGGCCACGCGCGTGTGTCCCTCGGGTGAGAGGTGGAGCCGGTCGCTGTCCCAGGCCCTGCGGTCCTGCACCGACTTGAGGGACCACAGGTCCAGCACGGGACAGCCGTAGCGGTCGGCGATCGCCCGGACATGCCCGTTGTACGTGGCGATCTTGCCGCGCAGATGCCTGAGCACCGGGACGCCCCGGGTGTCGAAGCCGGTCGTCACCATCACCCTGCCCGCCACCGCCGCCAGCCGGGCCACAGCCCGCTCGAACCGCTCGGCCACCTCGTCGGGGTCGGTGCCCGGACGGATGATGTCGTTGCCGCCGGCGCAGAAGGAGACCAGGTCCGGGGCCAGTTCGGCGACCTGGGGGACCTGGTCGGCCACGATCTGGTCCAGCAGCTTCCCGCGTACGGCGAGGTTGGTGTATCGGAAGTCGCCCTCGGGGCGCCGGTCGGCGAGGAGCACCGCGAACCGGTCCGCCCAGCCGACGAAGGCGCCGCCCGGGCCCGGATCGCCGACGCCCTCGGTGAAGCTGTCCCCCAGCGCCACGTACGACCCGATCACTGATGTGTTGTCACTCTTCGAATCGTCTGCCACGTCGGACCATGATTCACCTTGGGATGTGACCTACGCGACCGTAGGCGGGGGTTGACGACTGGTGAGAAGGGCCACTCTTAAATACTTCGTCAATCTTGGAATAGGCCTGCCGGTGGACACGTTGAGATTGTGATCGTCGTACGGAAGGACCGGCTCCGCCCGGACACGCCGAAGGCCGGACCCGGGGATCGGGGGTCCGGCCTTCGGGGGCTCGGTGGGCGAGCAGTTCGCCCGCGAGGTGACGCTCAGCCGACGGCGACGCCGTGCTCGCGCAGATAGCCGACCGGGTCGATGTCGGAGCCGTAGTCCGGCGTGGTGCGGATCTCGAAGTGCAGATGGGGGCCGGTCACGTTGCCGGTGGCGCCGGACAGGCCGATCCGCTGACCCGTGCTCACGCTCTGGCCGGCCGAGACGGAGAGCCGGGAGAGGTGGGCGTACTGGGCGTAGTGGCCGTCGGCGAGCTTGATGACGACCTGGTTGCCGTACGCGCCGCCCCAGCCGGCGGAGACGACCGTGCCCGCCGCCACGGCCTGGAGCGGGGTGCCGGGCGGGACGACGAAGTCGACGCCGGTGTGGTACCCGCTGGACCACATGCTGCCTGCCACGTGGTAGCCGGTGCCGATGGTGGCGCCGGACACGGGGAGGGTGAAACCGGTGGCGGGAGCCGGGGTGATGGCGCCGGACGGCCGGGCGGCCGGGGCCGCCTGCGCCGGGGCGGACCGGACGGGGGCCGGGGACGGGGTCGTGGCCGAGGAGTGCTGCCGGGGTGCGGATACGGCGGAGTCCCGCGCGGCCCGCTCGCCGATGGTGAGCTTCAGACCGGGGTGGATCAGTGCCGGGTCGGCGCCGACGGCCTGCCGGTTGTCCTCGTAGAGCCGCTGCCAGCCGCCGCCTACGTGCCGGCGTTCGGCGATGGTGGCGAGGCAGTCGCCGGACTGCACCGTGTAGGTGCCTGCCGCCGCGCCAGGCTGGACGGCGGTCTTCTGCGCCGCGGCCCGGACGGACTGGACGGCCTTTCCGGGGAGGGACTGCGCCGGGGTGGCGGCATGCGCGCCGACGGCCGCGAACAGCGGGAGGGCCAGCGCCGCGCCGCCGGTTCCGGCGACGGCGGCGGAGCGGGAAAGACGCGGGGTCTTGGGACGTCGGTGCTTACCCTTGGCGGGCATGGCGCATTCCTCTCCGACGCCTGCGAGGTCAGCTGTCGGGTTCGGGCTGGAGCTGCCCGGCCGTGTGACACACGGCTTCACCCCGAGCCTGTCGCGGAGACCGGACAGGCAGTCGTACCTGGTGGGTCCCCCGCTCCTGCCGAACGCGGGTCAAGTGTGTGGGAGTCCGGGCGGCGGCAGGATTCGGCGTTCCGTCCGGATCGGTGGTGAACGTAAGCGAGCGGCAGGCACGGAAACAAGCAGCCGGCTCCCCTTGTCCGTCTTCCGCAAGATCGAAGGCGCGCATACGCGGACACCCTCCGTGCATTCCCGCCCCCGGGTCCCGCCGATTCGCCTTTCCCGTACCGGAATTACGTGGACATGACACACCACGGACGGTCACCGATATGACCCTCCTCACGCGCCACCCCACCACAGGCCCTCATGTCACTACCAGTTGGGATCAAGGCGTCGATTCAGGCATACGCATCAGATGCGGTGGAGGCGGATAATCGCCGCATCGAGGTCGCCCGTCAGGCCGGTACGCAGGCCGTGGTGCAGCAGGACGGCCCCTCGATGGACCGCGCCCGTTTCACGGCATTCGTACGATGCCGTGGGGTCGAGTCCGCGCAGCCGAACCGCCGGCGCGGGTTCCCCATGGCGCTGCGCCTGCAGCCAGGCGAGGACCACCGTCTCGTCCCCGAGGACGTACTGGACGGCGCTCAGGCCGCCCCTCGGGGGCCGCAGCCGGTACAACGCGCCGCGCTGGACGACCGGGCGGATCTCCTTGTACAGGGCCACCCACCGCCCGGCCTCGGCCAGCTCCCGCGCGCTCCAGCGCGTGAGGTCACCGCCGACTCCGAGGACGCCGGCCATGGCGCTGACGAAACGGAAGCGCAGGGTGCTGACCCTGCCGTTGAGCTGCGTGTTCGGGCTGTCGGTGACCCAGGCGGCCATGATCCGGGCGGGATGGATCTGGCTGAAGCCGTGCTGGATGGCGAGCCGGTCCAGCGGATCGGTGTTGTCGGAGGTCCACACCTGGTCGGTGCGGCTCAGCACCCCGAGATCGATCCTGCCGCCACCGCCCGAGCACGACTCGAAGGCGACCTTGGGGTGTGCCGCCCGCAACCGGTCCAGCAGGGCGTACAGGGCGCGCACATGGTCCACCCACAGCCGCTGCGGATACGGTTCACCGGGCCAGCCGGCGTCGGTGAAGCAGCGGTTGAAGTCCCACTTCACATAGTCGATCGGGGCACTGGACAGCAGGGCGTCCAGCCGCTCCCACAGGTACTCCCGGACGTCGTCGCGGGCGAGGTTGAGGACGAGCTGGTTGCGCTGCTCCGTGCGCCGCCGCCCCGGCCGGTACTGCACCCAGTCGGGGTGGGCGCGGTACAGGTCGCTGTCCGGGTTGACCATCTCGGGCTCTACCCAGATGCCGAACCGCATGCCGAGGCCGTGCACCCGGTCGGCGAGGGGCCTCAGGCCGTGCGGGAAGCGGTCGGGGTTGGGGGTCCAGTCACCGAGCCCGGCCCGGTCGCTGGTACGTGCGCCGAACCAGCCGTCGTCCACCACGAACAGCTCGACGCCGATCTCGGCGGCGCGGTGGGCGAGGGCGGTCTGCTGTTCCTCGGAGATGTCGAACTTCGTCGCCTCCCAGCAGTTGAAGAGGACGGGCCGGTCCCGGTCCGCGTCCGGGATGACGTACGCGCGCTGGTAGGCGTGCCAGGCACGGCTCGCGCCCCCGAAGCCGCCGTCGCTCCACAGCCCCGCGAAGACGGGGGTGGTGTACGCCTCCCCCGGCCGCAGGAGCAGCAGCCCGGAGTCGTCGTGACCGGCGCCACCGGTGATCTGCACGCGCGCGTCGGGGAGTTGGGCGACGGCGATGCGCCAGGTGCCGGACCAGCCCAGGGCGCAGCCGTAGACCTCGCCGCTCTCCTCGGTCGCGTCGGTGTCGAGCGCCACCCAGGGCAGGTGCTGGTGGCCGGTGTGGCCGCGCCGGCTGCCGATGACCTTCTCGCCGTAGGTGAGGGGCGCGGTGGTGAGGCGGGACTCGGCGGCCCAGCGGCCGTGCAGCTGGGACAGGCGCCAGCCCTCCCGGTCGGGCAGGGTCCAGGTGGCGGCGTCGGCCCGCAGCAGCTCCACGCGCGCGTGAGTGCCGTTCGCCACGGTCACCCAGCGCTCCACGACGTCCCCGCGCATCCGGTAGTGCAGGGTGATCTCCACCCCGTCGTCGCGAAAGCGCAGCCGCAGTTCGTCACCCGCCGAGTCGTACGACTCGAAAGCCCACTCCGTGCCGCGGCGCTCGTCCGTGCGCACCGAGAGGGCGGGGCGGGTGAAGCGGGGGCCGCCCTCGACGGGGTATTCCTCCCGGCCGTCGAGCGGGGACTCGAAGGGCCGGTGGCCGGGCGGCGGGCTCTCTGCCAGCGCCTGCGCGTCCGCGAGGCCGATGCGCGGGCCCCAGTGCAGATGGAGCAGTTCGTCCGCCGGGGTGAGATGCAGGGCGTAGCTGCTGGTGGGACCCGACAGGAGCCAGGTATGACCGTCTTCGGCGACGTCCGCCATCGAGACCTCACAGGTGCCAACGGATCCGCTCAAGTGCGAACATCATCGGGTGTGGTTCCGCTGGTGACAATGCCTGTGGACAACTCATTGCCCGAGGAAAGCAATGTCGTATGGTCGACGGAACGCCCGTCGGCGAGCCGCGCCGGCGGCGCCCTTTCGGGAGGAGCCCCCGTGACGCAGCAGGTCCCGTCGACCGAGCCGGAGCTGGCCGGAGTGCGCAATTTCCGCGACGTGGGCGGACTGCCCACCGTGGACGGACGACGGGTGCGACACGGCGTGCTGTTCCGCAGTGGGCATCTGGCGCACGCCACGGCCGAGGACGCGGTCTTCCTCGCCTCCCTGGGCCTGCACACGGTCTTCGACTTCCGCAACGCGGCCGACCGGAAGCTGGAAGGCCCGGACATCGAGCTGCCCGGCGTGCGGAACGTGAACCTCCCGCTGAGCGATCCGGCGGACGGCGCCGAATTCTGGAAGATGGTCCGCGACGGCGACCTCGACCAGCTGCGCTCGATCCTGGACGAGGGCAAGGCCGCGGCCCGGATGACGGCCTCCTACCGGAGGATCGTCAAGGAGCGCACGGCCGAGCACTCCCGGGTGCTGCGCGCGCTCGCCGAGGACAGCGTGCCGGCGCTGATGCACTGCGCGGCGGGCAAGGACCGCGCCGGCATCTCGATAGCCGTCACACTCCTCGCGGTGGGCGTGGAACGCGAGGCGGTCGTCGCCGACTACCTGGAGTCGAACGCCAAGCACCGCCGCTACAAGGTCCGCCGCAACGGCAGCCCGGACACCGCGTACACCCCCGAGGTGATGGAGCTGCTCAGCCCGCTCTTCGACGCGCGCGCCGAGTATCTGGAGGCGGCCTTCGCGAGCATCGAGGAGACCTGGGGCGGCTTCGACGCCTATGTGGAGCAGGGCCTCGGCCTCTCCTCACGGGAGCGGGACCGGCTCGCCGCGCGCCTGCTGGACTGACCGGACCGGAACGCCCCCGACCGCGCGGGGCGGCGCGGCGCGATGCGGCGCCGCCGCGCGCTCAGCCCTTGGCGCCCACCGCGAACAGCAGGTAGAGGAACGCGGCGAGGACATGGCCGAGGGCGATGTAGATGATCAGGCGGATCCACAGGGCACGGGGGAACTTCGTCTCGAAGTCGCTCATGGCAGCTCTCCGGTCAAGGGGCCCAGGCACAGCGTGGCCGTGGGGCTCTGCAGCAGGGTGTGGACGAACAGCAACTCCACGCCGTCGTGGTCCTCGGCGGCGATGCGGTGCGGGGTGAGCGAGTCGAAGTGCGCGCTGTCCCCGGGTGCGAGCAGGTGCGCGGTGTCACCGAGGCGCAGTCGCAGGCGCCCGGTGAGGACGTAGAGCCACTCCTCGCCGGGGTGGACGCGCACGATGTCGCCCTGCGCCCCGTACGGCACGCGCACGCGCAGGGCCTGCATGCCGCGGCCCGGCGCCCCGGCCTGGAGGTACGTCCAGCCGCCCGCGCGGGTCGGTTCCATGTCGGCGGCCCGGACGATCGCGTCCCGGTCGGCGACGGTCTCTCCCAGCAATTCGGAGACGGTCGTACCGTAGATACGGGCGAGCGCGAGGAGCATCGGCAGCGAGGGCTGGCGGTGCCCGGTCTCCAGGCGGGACAGGTGGGCGGGCGAGAGCCCGGCGGTGCGGGCCGCGGCCTCCAGGGTGAGGCCGGCCCGCCGGCGCAGCGCCCGCAGCCGGAGCGCGACCGGGGGCAGGTCGCCGCCCTGGTCCGCCGGCGGCACGGCATCTGAGGCGTTCATGCCTCCATTGAGCCCGAGGCTTGCCTCTGCGGCAAATTTCTTGCCTGTCAGGCAAAGACCGGAGCCCCCGATGGGATGGGAGCCGTCGTGCTACGGTCGAGCCTAGTATTTGAACGCGTTCAAAAGGGGGACGTGTTCACAAGGGGGTAACGGCATGTCCGGTAACAGCTCGGTACGGCGGGACGACTCGGAGTCACCGGCCGTCGCCCTGGGCCCGCTCTCCGTCGTCCTCGGCGCCTTCGCCGCCGCCGGCTTCTGGCCGACGCTCATGTTCCTCCTGCTCCCGTGGTCGCTGATCGCCGGCGGGCTCGCGGTCACCTTCGGCGCCATGGGCATCTACTACGCCGACCGCGGACTGGGCCGGCTGTGGACCGCCGTCGTCGGACTCGTCCTGGGCACCACCGGGCTGACGAGCCTGTTCCTCTACTTCGTGGTGCTCAGCGCGTGGTAGCGGCGTGAACGGCGCGTGCCCCGCCGGGCGGGCCCGGCGGGGCACGGTGAGGGACGCGCGCCCGGCGGTCAGCGGTTCGCGACCGCCTGTTTGATCAGTGTCTTGCCGAAGTCCCACATCAGGCCGCCGCCGCTGTGCGCGTCGTCCATCACGGCCGTGAAGGCGTCCACGAACCGGTCCACGTCGGCCTCGTCGACGACCAGCGGCGGGATGAGCTTGATGACCTCCAGGTGGTCACCGGACACCTGGGTGAGGATCCGGTGCCGCTGGAGCAGCGGGACGACGACCATCTGCGCGAACAGGCCCTTGCGTGCGGCCTGGAGCATGGTCCAGCGACCGCGCAGCTTCAGCGAGGACGGCCTGCCGAACTCGATGCCGATCATCAGTCCGCGGCCCCGGACGTCGGCGAGCAGTTCGTAGGTGTCGATCAGCGCGGTCAGCCGGGACTTCAGCAGCTCGCCGGTGGTGCGCACCTGGGCGACGATCTGTTCGTTCTCCATGACCGACAGCACGGCGAGCCCGCACGCCATCGCCTGCGCGTTGCCGCCGAAGCTCGCCGAGTGGACCAGCACCCGGTCCATGGACGAGTAGACCTTCTTGAAGATCCAGTCCTTGCCGAGGGTGGCGCCTACGGGGACGTAACCGCCGGAGAGGGCCTTGGCCACGCACACCAGGTCCGGTTCGACGCCGTCCTCGTGCTGGTAGGCGTAGAAGTCGCCGGTGCGGCCGAGTCCGGTCTGCACCTCGTCGGCGATGAGCAGCGCCTTGTGCCGGTGCAGCAGCTCCTGGGCGGCGCGCAGATAGCCCGGTGGAGCCTCGTGCACGCCCTTGCCCTGGATCGGCTCGACGATCAGGGCCGCGACGTCCCCCTTCTTCAACTCCCGTGCCAGGGCGCCGAGATCACCGAGGGGCACGGCGGTGTCGGGCAACAGTGGAGCGAAGCCGTCACGGAAGCCGTTCTCGCCGTTGACCGAGAGGGAGCCGGTGGTCAGGCCGTGAAAGGCGTGATCGCAGTAGAGGACGCGGGGCCTGCCGGTGGCGTAGCGGGCGAACTTCAGGGCCGTCTCCACCGCCTCGGTGCCGCTGTTGCCGAAGAACACCCGGTCCAGGTGCGGGCTGTGGGCGAGGAGCCGCTCCGCGAGCAGGCCGGGCAGCGGCTGGCAGTCGAAGCGGGTGAGGTCGGCGAGGTCGAGGTCGAGGACGTCGTGCAGTGCCTTGCGGACCACCGGGTGATGGCGGCCCAGCCCCATCACGCCGAACCCGGCGAGCATGTCCAGATAGTCGTTGCCGTCGGCGTCGAAGAAATGGGCGCCCTCCGCGCGCTCGTAGACCTTGTCGAAGCCGATGGTGCGCAGCATGCGCGGCAGTTGCGGGTTCAGATACCCGGTGTGCAGCTCGTAACGTTCGGCTCCGCGCTCGGCGAGCAGGGCGCCGAGGTCGAACTCCCTGGTCATGCACTCTCCTTGACTGCGCCGTCGACGTCCTTGACGGCCAGGCTCGCACTGATCCGCCCGGCGATCTCGACGGGTGTGAGTCCGATGTCGGCCAGCACCTCGCCGCGCTTGGCGTGGGCGAGGAACTGCTCCGGGATGCCGAACCGCCGCACCGGCACGTCCACGTCGGCGTCGCCGAGGGCCAGGGCGACGGCCGAACCGACGCCTGCCGCACGGCTGTTGTCCTCCACCACGGCGACCAGGCGGTGCTCTGCGGCGAGCCCGGGCAGGGCGGGGTCGACGGGTTTGACCCAGCGGGGGTCGACCACCGTGCAGCGCACCCCCCCGGCCTGGAGGAGTTCGGCGGCCCGCAGGCACACCGGGGCCATCACGCCGACCGCCACCAGCAGCACCTCGGGGCGCTCGGCGCGGTACAGCACGTCCATGGCGCCCACGTGGTCCACGGCCGGGATGTCCGGGCCGACGGACTCCTTCGGGAAACGGACCAGGGTGGGCGCGTCGTCCACGGCGACGGCCTCGCGCAGCTGGGCCCGCAACTGGCCGGCGTCGCGCGGGGCGGCGATCCGCAGACCGGGGACGACCTGGAGGACCGACATGTCCCACATGCCGTTGTGGGACGCGCCGTCCACGCCGGTGACGCCGGCCCGGTCCAGCACGAAGGTCACCCCGCAGCGGTGCAGGGCCACGTCCATCAGCAGCTGGTCGAAGGCGCGGTTGAGGAAGGTGGCGTAGACGGCGACGACCGGGTGCAGTCCGCCGGTGGCCAGCCCCGCCGCGGAGACGGCCGCGTGCTGCTCGGCGATGCCCACGTCCCACACCCGGTCCGGGAAGCGCTCGGCGAACGCGCCCAGGCCCACCGGGTGCAGCATGGCCGCCGTGATGGCGACGACGTCGTCCCGCTCCTCCCCGATCCGTACGATCTCCTCGCCGAACACCGAGGTCCAGGACGGTCCGCCGGCGGGCACGAGGGGCGCGCAGGTCAGCGGGTCCATCACGCCGACGGTGTGGAAGTGGTCCTCCTCGTGGGCGAGCGCGGGCTCGTAGCCGCGGCCCTTCTCCGTGAGGCAGTGCACCAGGACCGGACCGTGGAACCGTTTCGCCCGGCGCAGCGCGGACTGTACGGCGCCGAGGTCGTGGCCGTCGATCGGGCCGAGGTACTTCAGTCCCAGGTCCTCGAACATGCCCTGCGGGGCGAAGGCGTCCTTGAACCCCTTCTTCGCGCCGTGCAGGGACTCGTAGACGGTGTTGCCGACCACCGGGGTCCGCAGCAGCAGGTCCTTGCCCCAGGCGAGGACCTTCTCGTAGCCGTCCGTGGTGCGCAGGGTGGCCAGGTGGTTGGCGAGACCGCCGATGGTCGGGGCGTAGGAACGCTCGTTGTCGTTGACGACGATGATCAGCGGCCGGTCCTTGGCGGCCGCGATGTTGTTCAGCGCCTCCCACGCCATGCCGCCGGTCAGCGCGCCGTCCCCGATGACCGCGACGACGTGCCCCTTCTCGCCCTGCACCCGCTTGGCCTTGGCGAGGCCGTCGGCCCAGCCGAGCGCGGTGGAGGCGTGGCTGTTCTCGATGACGTCGTGCTCGGACTCCTCGCGCGAGGGGTAACCGGACAGGCCGCCCTTGCCCCGCAGCTTGGAGAAGTCCTGACGTCCTGTCAGCAGCTTGTGCACATAGCTCTGGTGACCGGTGTCCCACAGGATCCGGTCGACCGGCGACTCGAAGACCCGGTGGAGCGCGATGGATAGTTCCACCACTCCCAGATTGGGTCCGAGATGACCGCCGGTTCTCGACACCGCGTGCACCAGGAACTCGCGGATCTCCTCGGCCAGTTCGCCGAGTTCCGCCTCGGACAGCGCCTTCAGGTCACGTGGTCCGCGGATCGTCTCCAGAATGGTCATGCCCAGGCCCCCTCTCGGTCCTGCCTTTACCTCAACCCAACTGTTCCGCGGGGCTCGTCCGCTCGGCGAGCTTCATGGCCTCCTCGATGAGCGTCTCCACGATCTTGGACTCGGGGACGGTCTTGATGACCTCGCCCTTGACGAAGATCTGGCCCTTGCCGTTGCCCGAGGCGACGCCGAGGTCGGCCTCGCGGGCCTCGCCCGGACCGTTCACCACACAGCCCATGACGGCGACGCGCAGCGGGACCTCCATGCCGGTGAGGCCGGCGGTGACCTCTTCGGCGAGCTTGTAGACGTCGACCTGGGCGCGGCCGCAGGACGGGCAGGAGACGATCTCCAGGCCGCGCTGCTTGAGGTTCAGCGACTCCAGGATCTGGATGCCGACCTTGACCTCCTCGGCGGGCGGTGCCGACAGGGAGACGCGGATGGTGTCGCCGAT